>CAXBGJ010000021.1:0-27683 GCA_963975045.1 uncultured Marinomonas sp.
CAAACGCTGCAAGCTACGGTGTTAATTCGTTCTTTGCTGTGGTCAATATTATCACGCGATCCCCGTTAGAAACCTTGGGTGATAGTATTTCCGCGTATTCTGGGTCTCGCGGTGATTATCGGTTATATGGTCAGCACAGTGGTTTGAATGGAGATTGGAACTATCGAGCATCTGCTTCTACGAATAATGTAAACGGTTTTGATGAAGATGCTGAGGGCGATGAGCGTCATGACGGGCATGGTTCTACGATGGGAAATGTATTCATTCAAAAAGAGACATCAACAAGCCTTTTTGATATGAACATTGGCGCTAGCAGTTTGAAGAGTAAGATTAACCCATCTGAATACGAAGTGGGCTCTTTGTCAGGGGGATATGATACAAATAAACCAAGGCGTTTAATCGATCGTGAACATATTAAGTTAAGTTATAGCCAACAACTTTCATCCCGTCATGAAATGAAAATACAGTATTACTATGACCAATCTGACTTAAATGAGCATCATGACGTTTATTTAAAACGTTCTTTTTACAGTGCTTTATTTAATACCCCGACGCCATCCACGGATGTCTATGATTCTTATGAGGTTGATTTATTGGAGACGCGCCAAGATGTTGAAGCTCAGAGCACGTGGGAGGCGTCTGATAAGCTACGGTTAATTTCAGCGATTGGTTACCGTTTAGATGAAGCGGACTCTGAACACTTTTTATCAGGTAAAGCGAGTGATGAAGTGTTTCGTCTTTCTTCTAATATGGAATATCGAGCCACTGATAGCTGGATTTTTAATGGCGGTGCTATGCTTGAAAATAGCCAAATGAGTGGCACATTTTTATCGCCTAAATTGGGTGTGACTTATAAGCTGTCTGAACAAGAATCTATCCGATTTAATACCTCAAAAGCCGTACGAACCCCCGATTTGTCAGATCAACAGCTTAAGTGGCACTACGTCCTGTCTAACGGTGAAAAATCGTCAACAATCTACGCTGATAATGGTGAAAAAGAAGAAAAAATCACCTCTTATGAAATGGGCTATTATCACTATTGGCCTGGCCGTGGCTTGTCGCTGGATGTAAAGCTCTATCATGATGTAGTAAAGGATATGGTGTTAAGTAAAAAGTTTTTTACCGCGTTGGGGTCTTCTGATGAGCCCGTTGAGGAAGGCGTTATAGAAGATGTGGACATTAATGGCGTTGAAGTTGAATTAGATTGGCGTTTCCGCTCTGGCGCAATGACTCGTTTAACCTATGCTTATCAAGACACTCAAACAGAGAATGCCGATCTTATAAAGGCAACAACCCCCGTTATGGTGTCTTTTTTTGGCAGCGTACCATTAACAGATCGATGGTCTGCCCAAGGCTATTATTGGTATGGAAAAAAATTGGGCGGAAACAATTATGAATTTTTGAATAGTTGGCTGTCTTATAAATTGTCATTAGGTGGGTATTCGAAAGCAACAATGGGCGTTGGGATGGAAGCGCGCTTAGATAATAACTCACTTGTCTCAAAGCATAATAACTTTACTAAAGATGCATTTGCTTATGTCTTTACCAATGTCACTTTCTAAGTTGGATTAATAGAAACGTGAAAAGACTTTTCTTTCTTATATTTTTGTTGATTGCTTCAGGAAAACTACTGGCGGCGACGATATATGTGATACACGATACCGAAGAGAGTTCAGTACGTTCCTTGACGTTCCAGCTTTCTAAGTTGTTACCTGTTACTACCCGAATATTACCGGTTCGTAGTACCTTATTTATGCAAAATGCTTCTTTTCTTAAAGACGATGATGTCATGGTCACTGTCGGAGCGGATAATTTTCGCCTAGCGTGTTCTGTTGCATCTAAGGGCGCTGTTATCGCTGTTTTTATAGGCAAGGAAGAATACCTTAATATTAAGTCACAATGTTCAATTCCCGTCAGTGGTGTTTTTTCTGGTGCGCCCTTGGACAAGCGATTGGATATACTGGAAGCGATCTGGTTTGATAGAAAGCCGTTGGCCGTGATTTATAGTGATCAACTTTTCGTCGACGAGCAAGAAATGATGAACTTGGCGGGTCAACACGGTTTTATATTTCGGTTTCTAAAGACAGAAACAGATCGATTATCTGTTTTAAAGTCAGTCAATTTTGTTCTAGAGGACTCCGAACTAATCTTTTCTTTAGTGGATACGCAGTTGTATAAAAATGGCATCGCTCAGGACATACTGAGATTACTATTCCATAAGCAAAAGGTAATGATTGGACCTTCTTTTGCCTTTGTGCGTGCAGGCTCATTATTTGCTGTTTATTCGGACAGTGAGGCCAAGCTAAACAGTTTGGCAGAGCGTCTTATTATGTGGGATACAAGGGGAGTGCTGCTGGACGCGGCCTACCCCGATCAGTTAAGAATTAGCTTTAACTCTTATCTTATTAAATCACACGGTGTTGTATTACCGTCTTCGTCTTATTTAAAAGATAAGTATGGCCTTTGCTCCGAAGCGAAATGTGAGTAGTTATTGTAAAAAGCGTTTCACTAGACTGGTGAAGGGAAGTGGCTTTTCAGCGTGTAGCCAGTGGCCTGCGCCAGATATGATTTTGAAACTTGCGTTTGGAAAGCTGGCCATTATTTCAGCTTGATAATCCGCCACAATGTAATCTGAATTTTCGCCTTTTATAAACAGCGTCGGTATCTCTATTGCGGTTTCAATAATGGGCTTTTTAAGAATCGTCGTGTAGCTGTCGGCAATATTGTCGACAGATAACGAAAGCGTGTGATTATGTTCATTTCTATTGAGGCTTTTTAATAAAAACTGTCTGACAGCAAGGTTTGGCACGTATTGGCTTAATAGCGTGTCGGCTTCTTTTCTTGATGTTATCTCAGTCTCAGTAATGGCTTTTAAGCCTTCTAATATGCGGTCATGGCTAGGCTGGTAATCAACGGGTGCGATATCAACCACAATGAGTTTTTCTATTTGGGCTGGTGTGGCCATTGCGGCCATTTGCATCGCCACTTTCCCCCCCATCGAATGCCCCAACAAGTAAAATGACTCGATATTTTGTGAACTTGCCCAATCGAGTACTGCTTCTGCCATTTTAGGGTAGGTGGCGTTCGGCATGCTGTCTGATTTCCCGTGGTTAGGCAGGTCGACACAATACACAGTGAACTGTTCTGCTAAGGCTTGGGCGATGGAATGCCAATTGTCAGCGTTACCGAATAAACCATGAATGACAATTAGATTTGGTCCAGAGGAACCATATTGCTTTGCGTGTATCATAGTAACCTTATTATGCTGCAAGTAAGTAAATGGTTGACGTGTGAGAGCGCCATATATTGTTTATATTGTAGCAAGTCTTTAAAAGTTTCGTCCCTATGAAATAAAGGTAGTTTTTCGAATGTTAGATACATTTTTTATTAAAAATTTGAAGCAGCCGTTGCGGTTGACAGCGATAGCGGTAGATAAATTAGGCATAAAAGCCAATTGGATTACGTTGTTGGGCTTCGTTGTTGGCATGATGGTGATACCTGCATTGTACTTTGGTGACACAGCCTTGGCGTTGGTTTTTGTTGTTATCAATCGGGTGATGGATGGTTTGGATGGTGCGGTGGCGAGAGTGCAGGGGCCTACCGATTTAGGTGGTTATTTGGACATCACCTTGGATTTTATTTTTTATTCGGCGGTGATTTTTGGCTTTGCTCTGATGAACCCCGTTGAGAATGCGTTGGCAGCAAGCTTTGTGATTTTTTCCTTTATGGGAACAGGTAGTAGCTTTTTGGCGTTTGCCATCATGGCGGAAAAGCGCAATATCAAAAACTTAGATTACGGTGGTAAGTCGTTGCATTTTATTGGGGGCTTAGCAGAAGGCGCTGAGACCATCGCGTTTTTGGTGTTGATTTGCTTGATGCCTGCGCACTTTGTACTGCTGGCGTATGTATTTGGTGGGATTTGTTGGATAACAACGGCAACTCGAATTTACGCGGGCTACCGTACGTTAAACTAAGTGATGGTTACTTGTAGGTTATAAATTAAAGGTGTTGGGTTGGGGTGGTCAGTCGAAAAAAGCGATTTCAATGTCGCTTTTCACGATGGCACAGCATGCCAGCAAATAACCACTCTGCACCCAAGCCAATGGCTCAAACGGGTAGCTTACATTTCCCCATAACAACTTGATCGAACAGGACGAGCAGTACCCTTCACGACACTGATATTCAATATGAATGCCTGCCCGTTCTAGTTGTACCAATAGTGGTTCTTCTTCCGTAACGAGAATCTGTTTTTTCCCTAAGAGCACTCGATGAACCACGGTGTCTTTGGTTTGTATTGTGGGGTTAAAGGTCGAAGTCATCGAAGTCTGAATCATCTAAGCTATTGTCAGTTTGTCCTACTAGGTAAGAACTGATTTCTGCTTCTTGTGGAGCAACCTGTACATTATCGCTTACTAACCAAGCATTGATCCAAGGAATTGGGTTGTGCTTGGTAGGGAAGTAAGTATCAAGGCCAACGGCTTGCATGCGCACATTGGTGATGTATTCAACGTATTGACCTAATATTTGAGCATTAAGGCCGATCATTGAACCATCTTTGAACAGATAGGTAGCCCATTCTTTTTCTTGTTCAGCGGCTTCTACAAAGATGTTTATCACTTCTTCTTTGCACTCTGCTGCAATGACAGCCATTTCTGGGTCATCTTTGCCCGATGCCATGAGATTTAGCATGTGCTGCGTGCCAGTAAGGTGAAGGGCTTCATCACGAGCAATCAGTTTAATGATCTTCGCGTTACCTTCCATTAGTGTTCGTTCAGCAAAGCCAAAACTGCAGGCGAAGCTGACATAAAAACGCACCGCTTCTAAAACGTTCACCGAAGCAACGGTGAGATAAAGCGCCTTTTTTAGCTTAGGCATCGAAATTTCAATATCGCCTTTACCTGGGATATTGAATGTGCCCATGCCCATGGTGTTGTAGATACTCACCATTTCAATAAGGCGATCGTAGTATTTAGACACACTGTCAGCGCGTTTGGTGATTTCTTCATTGGTGACGATGTCATCAAAGATCTTGGTCGGATCGTTGACGATATTACGAATAATATGAGTGTAAGAACGGCTGTGAATCGTCTCACTAAACGACCAGGTTTCGATCCATGTTTCTAATTCAGGCAGAGAAACAATGGGCAATAATGCAACGTTTGGTGAACGGCCTTGAACACTGTCTAGCAAGGTTTGATATTTTAAGTTACTTAAAAAAATGTGTTGTTCGTGTTCTTCTAGTCTTTGGAAGTCTTTGCGATCTGTCGAAAGGTCGACTTCTTCAGGGCGCCAAAAGAAAGACAGTTGTTTTTCTATTAACTTTTCAAAAATAGGGTGCTTTTGCTGATCATAGCGGGCAACGTTGACATTTTCACCAAAGAACATAGGTTCTTTTGTACTATCGAAGTGCTTACGGTTGAACGTCGAGTAACTCATGTCTCAGGGTATTCCTCAAAAGCGTAAGACATTTTCTGTGCTGAAGATGTCTTAGTTATTAATAGATTTTAGTATTCACTTAGCGCGGTAAACACAGCAAAGCCTCATTGGGATGAGGCTTTGCTGTGACGGACTGTTGGTGGCTTAAATTTTACAAGCGCCGCCAGCACAATCGTCCATGTCTTCTTGTTTATCATCTGCACCATCACGGGTATTGTGATAGTAGAGTGTTTTTACGCCAAGTTTATAAGCTGTTAATAAGTCTTTCAAAATCACCTTCATAGGAACTTTTTGTGACTCAAATTTTTGTGGGTCGTAGTTGGTGTTTGCCGAGATAGCCTGATCAACAAACTTCTGCATTATACCAACCAATTGAAGGTAGCCATCGTTTGATGGAATGGTCCACAACAACTCATAGTTCTCTTTTAGACGCTCAAACTCAGGAACGACCTGCTTTAATATACCATCTTTGCTGGCTTTCACGGAGACAAAGCCACGTGGTGGCTCGATGCCATTGGTTGCATTGCTAATCTGAGACGAGGTTTCAGACGGCATTAGCGCTGTCAGTGTAGAGTTACGTAAGCCATGTTCAACGATGTCGCTACGCAAGGTTTCCCAATCGTAATAAAGTGTTGAAGGGCAAACCGCATCAATTTCTTTTTTATAGCTATCGATTGGCAGTATGCCTTTCGAGTAAGTTGTTTCGTTAAAAGCCAAACATGGGCCAAACTCTTTCGATAACTTATTCGATGCTTTCAATAAGAAGTACTGGATCGCTTCAAACGTTTTGTGTGTTAACTCATTGGCAGAGCCATCAGAGTATTTCACGCCGTTCTTCGCTAGGTAGTAAGCGTAGTTGATCACGCCAACACCTAAGGTACGACGTAGCTCAGTCGCGCGTTGTGCTGCTGGAATCGGGTAATTTTGATAATCCAGCAAGCTGTCTAGTGCGCGCACAATAAGCTCGGCTAGCTCTTCTAGTTCATCTAAGCTTTCAAGTGTTCCTAGATTGAAAGCAGATAAGGTACAAAGTGCAATTTCACCTTCTGGATCGTCAATGCTGTTGAGCGGTTTGGTTGGAAGGGCAATTTCCAAGCACAAGTTACTTTGCTTAACAGGCGCTACTTTTGGGTCGAATGGGCTGTGAGTGTTGCAGTGATCTACATTCTGTAGGTAAATACGGCCGGTACTGGCTCGCTCAGAAGCAAACAAGGTAAATAATTCAGTCGCCTTGATCGTTTGCTTACGAATAGCAGGGTCTTGCTCGTACATGGTGTACAGGCGATCGAATTTTTCTTGATCTGCGAAGAAAGCGTCGTATAAGCCTGGTACATCTGATGGGCTGAATAACGTGATGTTGCCGCCTTTAATCAAGCGTTGGTACATCAATCGGTTAAACTGCACGCCGTAGTCTAGATGACGCACACGGTTTTCTTCAACACCGCGGTTGTTTTTTAGTACCAATAGGCTTTCAACTTCTAAGTGCCAAATTGGATAGAAAACAGTCGCGGCACCACCACGAACACCCCCTTGAGAGCAGCTTTTTACCGCTGTTTGGAAATGTTTGTAGAATGGGATACAACCCGTATGGAAAGCTTCGCCGCCACGAATAGGGCTACCAAGCGCTCGAATGGCACCGGCGTTCACGCCGATTCCTGCACGTTGGCTAACGTATTTTACAATGGCGCTTGAGGTTGCATTGATTGAATCTAGAGAATCGCCACATTCAATCAATACACAGCTGCTAAATTGACGAGTCGGTGTACGGATGCCAGACATGATCGGTGTTGGCAACGAAATTTTGAACTTAGAAACCGCATCGTAAAAACGACGGATCAAGTTTAGGCGTTCATTTTTAGCGTAACCGGCAAAGAGGCAAGCGCCGACAAGGATGTATATGAACTGAGGGCTCTCATATATTTTACCCGTGACGCGGTTTTGTACTAAATATTTGCCTTCGAGCTGTTTAACGGCCGCATAAGAAAAGTCCATATCACGTGAGTGATCAATGAATGCGTTCAGTTGGTCGAAATCTTCTTCGGTGTAATCTTCTAATAAATGCGAATCATAACGTTTTTGCTGTACTAGATTTTTTACGTGTGCATAAAGGTGGGGTGGCTCAAAGTCACCAAAGGCCTTTTTACGTAAATGGAAGATGGCTAAGCGCGCCGCTAGATACTGATAGTCAGGCGTGTTTTCAGAAATCAGATCGGCAGCAGACTTGATTAATGTTTCGTGAATATCTGTTGTTCGAATCCCTTCAAAAAACTGAATTTGTGCTTTTAATTCCACTTGGGAAACGGAGACGTTGTCTAATCCTTCGGCGGCCCACGTTATGACTTTATGAATCTTTTCTAGATTGATTTTTTCGGTCGTCCCGTTACGCTTAGTAACTGTGAGAGTGCTCATGCCTTAACTTCCCATTAGTGCATTACAAAAAGAGGTGATTTACTCTATATAGTGTGTATGTTTCGAGTAACACACTATATGTAGTATTTCATTGATAATATGTAACGAACAATAGTGCTCATTTGATGTAAAATCAAGGCTTGAAAAATGCGCTAAAATAATAAACAAAGAATGCCTAAGTGGTCACTTACTTTGCTTGCCAGAAGAAGCGTAAAGTTGGCGATTGGCAAGATTATAAATACTATTTTAATCTATTTTTTCATGAGAAAAACTCACCTAATCGAACGCACGAAAAGTGATCAATTTTAAAAGGTCAGCACCATTTTTACCGAAGCGACCAAGCTGAACAAAAACACTTGATGAATTAGATAGATAGGCAAAGCATAGCGGCCCATAAAGGCCAGAACATGGGTAACAGCGTGTTCCGGTGTGGGGCACTTATGCCAATTCAAATACCCTAAAAGAGGGCCGATTAAAACAACGCCAATCCATGGAAACGGGAAGACTATATCAAGTGTTCTTTGTGGCAGTGCGATGTAATGAGTGATGGTTGAAAAAGCATTGGGGAAAAGCAGCCAGCTTGTTGAATGGTAAATAACGATAATTATGGCACCAAAGAGGGCGCAATGGATTGGCCATCGAGCAATCGGTCTGATAGCAAGAGACGCGATAAATATGAAATGCAGAATGCCGAAGTAGATCCATTGGTTTGGCATGGCAAGGTAAGTTGCCAGTGAAATAGCTCCAGCAGAAATAAACAGCTTGAGATCGCGTTTCCAAAATGATGGACGCTTGGTGTTGGTTAGTGTGATGTAAGTAGACCAACCAATCGCGGTAAGAAATAATGTGAGTATCAGGCTGCGAAAATGAACCCAAAAAGGATCATAAACTGAAAACTCGATGAAACCAAAATTTTGCAAATCCCAGCAAAAATGAAAAATGATCATTAACAATACGGCAGAGCCGCGGTAAACGTCTAAAAACGCACTGCGTTTTATTGGCTTAGAAACTAAAGGGGTTTGCATTGAAGTCCAAGGTGAATAATGTAATGGAAGTTCGGCCATCATACCGATACTCATTTTCTAGCTCAAGCCTGCAGCTTAGTGTGCCCTTGCTTAAGTTGAATTTGCCATGGGAAAGGGAACATCTAAAGATGTTTGGGCGCGATATATTAGTGCCAAGGCAGGTCGCATTTATTGCCGACGAGGGCATATGTTATCGCTATTCAGGTAAGGATCATCATGGTAGAGGTTGGCCTGATTGGCTATTGCTTGCAAAAATAGAAGCCGAGAAACTGGCTGATCAATCTTTTAACTCTGTACTGCTGAACTGGTACCAACATGGCGAAGAGTATATGGGATGGCATTCAGATGATGAGAAACAGTTAGGCCCAGCGCCAGTTGTGGCTATGTTGAGTTTTGGCGTGAAGCGACCTTTTGTGTTTCGTTTAAAGGAAAATCATAAGGTTAAACACAGTGTGGAAGTAGAAGACGGAAGCTGGCTGATCATGTCCTCTTCTACACAAGTACTATGGCAACACTCGCTGCCAGTCAGGAAGAAAATTAAAGAGGAGCGAATCAGTTTAACGTTTCGCCTCCTACTTTAATGATCTATTGGGGCATTTCATGTCTGTGGTGCGTTTAATTTAAGGCGCCTTGCGGACTTTAATCCATTGATCACTGTCGAGTATAAAACAAATTCGATCATGCAGACGGCTTGGTCGACCTTGCCAAAACTCAATAAACTTAGGCTTCAGTACATAGCCTCCCCAGTTTTCTGGGCAAGGTACGTCTTGCTCATTGAAGGCTAGTTCTTCTGCATTAAACGCTTTTTGTAATACGTCACGATTTTCGATGACGGCACTTTGTTTTGAGGTTCGAGCAGCGAGTTGGCTACCGCGTGGACGACTAGAAAAATAGGTTTCAGATATTTCCCGAGAGACTTTTTCTATGGTGCCTTCTATACGAACTTGGCGAGAGAGTGCTGGCCAGAAAAAAGTCATGCAGGCTTTGTTGTTGTGGGCCAGCTGTTGTGCTTTTTCACTGTCGTAGTTAGTGAAAAAAGAAAAACCAAATTCGTTTCTTTGTTTTAATAAAACCACACGAGAATGAGGCCATCCATCGGCATCGACTGAGCTTAACACCATCGCAGTAGGGTCGTCAGGACAGAGTTCAATGGCTTTTTCGAGCCAAGTGTCAAATAGAGCAAGTGGATCGTTACCTGATTGCTCTTCTAGAAGATCGTCGAATTGATAGTCTCGACGAATGGAGTGAAGATCTCTGTTCATGATTAAACCCGGTAAGTTGTTGTGGTCATGACTTTGGATACTTGGGTCATGATGGTCATAATCGGTTTTGGAAATTCGTAACCGCCAGCCTCTAGTGCCATGGCTTTATGCTTGGCTTCATCGATGTGCATTTGTGTCAATATTGCTTTGCTTTTTTCATCCTGTGACGGCAATGTCGCCATGTGCTGTTGAAGGTGAATACAGACCTGATCTTCAGTGGCGGCAACAAAGCCTAAACTTAATTTATCACTAATGAGTCCAGCCCCAGCCCCAATCACAAATGACGCCCCATAAAATAAAGGGTTTAAAATACTGGGTTTGCTACCAAGCTCGTACAGGCGTTGCTCACACCAAACAAGGTGATCTATTTCTTCGTCAGCCGCGTGTTCCATTTCTTTGCGCACTGTGGCCAGTTTTGCCGTGGTGGCTTGTCCTGCGTAGAGTGCTTGAGCACACACTTCACCAGTATGGTTAATTCGCATTAGACCAGATGAGTGCTTACGTTCATCCAGATTCAATTCCGCTTCATCAACGTGATTAGCAGGAGAAAGGCGCCTCGCCTGCGCCGCGTGTGGAACCAGTGTTTGCAGTGCGCGGTCAAAATGTAATACGGCTCTGTCTAGAAAAGAGATCATTTCACTTCCTCTTAATTAACCTGGAGGCCATGTCATCGCCCGGCCACCTAATACATGCATGTGAATATGATAGACCGTTTGTCCACCCATTTCGTTGCAGTTCATCGCAACACGGTAGCCGGCGTCACTGATGCCTTTTTGTTTTGCAATTTTTGCTGCGGTAATCTGTAGCTTACCAACGACAGGCGCATCGTCATCTGTTAAATCGTTTAGCGTGCTAATATGACGCTTAGGAATGACCAGAAAATGGCTTGGTGCTTGCGGCATAATATCTTCGAAGGCAATGACATCATTGTCTTCATATAAAATGTTTGCTGGAATGTCGCCACTCACTATTTTGCAAAATAAACAGTCCATATCATCTCCTTTGGTTTGTATTATTCAAGGTTAGTGGTTTTGCTTCAAGGTGTTTTGCGCAAAGGCTTGATCCGAGACAATGATGCGTTCTTTAATCTGTCTCCCTTCTGTATTAAGCGCAAAAGCATTTGTTCAAGCTGGCTTTCTAATTCAGAGCAAGCTAGCAATTCATTAAAGCCAAGTTTTTTTGCATAATCGAGCGACATTTTAACATTGTTGCTGATCAGTAGGCACTGATCTTCATGGCGCATTAAAGGAATAAGCCTTTGTTGGGTAATGTGGGGAATGTGACCACCGTTATCAAACACTAAAATAATCGAACCAGCCTCTCTTTTTTCAGGCAGTCCCAAGTGCTCTAATAAACTTTCTAGGGTGACGAAATGCTCTATTCGGTTGGCATGGCTCTGTAGAAGCGTAAGGGCTTTTTGAAGGTCATTGTCTTCTTGACCAAATAGTATGATATCAAGCTGATTTTGCTGAATGAAATGATTGCTTAAGGGGCGAATATGCGCACGAATAGGTAATTGGATGTTTATGCTGCGCGTAAGGTCTCCTTCAGATAAATGCATTTCTCCTTTTAAATGCTGTATTAGGTGTGTGATGTAGTACATTCCAAGATCGAAGCTTGTAGCGTTCGCGTACACTCGCGCAGGAAGCGGGTAGCAACTGAGTTCTAATAAAGTAATACCCTCTCTATTGACGTCGTGACGTGTAATGTTGATGGTGAGGGTTTGGTCTGTGAAATGTTTGAATTCTTGTGCGAGGCTTTCAATTAGGTGCTGTAAGATGGAGGCGTTGTGCAGTATTTCAACTTGATCTGTCTTGTATGTATTTAGGTCTATTAGCGTGTTGTCTTGGTCTAAGCGTTGAACATTATTATAAGCGTTGTCTATTAACTGATTTAGTAGTAGTGGTGCGGCTTGCTCAGGTGGGGTGCTTTCTTTTATATCATTTAATAATTCTATTCGTTCTATCAGATTTTTTAGGTTGTTATTGGCCGTCATGCTGCTGTTAAGAAAAAGCTTGGTATCGTTAGATGTCGCTGCTTGTTCAAGATGAGAAAGTCCACCTCCAATAATATTGATTTGGCGGCGTAGGCGGCTAGAAAGGTCCGACAAAAGATCTGTCATTTCTGTTTGAGAATGTTTTGTTTTTTTTGCGCGTCTTTGTAGTGATGGTGTGGTTTGCGCAATCATCCCGGTGAAATGGATCATGGCTTCGATAATGATGGTAATGGTTAAGCCCCATTGAAATAGTGTTGCGTTTGGAATGATGCCATAGAGTGACATGAGCCAAGTTAAATAACCTGTAAGCAGTGTCAATCGAGCCACCAGATAATATCCAGAAAAGGGCACGTTTTTGATGAAGGCAGCAATGGCGTGTACGGTTAGCATGACAAGTGTGCTAACGATTAAAAAAGAGAGGGCCATGACATTTATTTTTTCTGGTGAAATAGCAAAAACAATAGCTAATAAAGCCGCAATAGCACCAATAGCGACCAATATCTTATCCATTATTGGTAGGTGCTCTTTGGTATCAAGATAAAGTCTGGAAAAGAAGGCAATCGCGCACAAGCAGGACAGTGCTGCTAAGTTGTATATCCGCTCTTGGACATTAGTTTGATTAGGAAACAGTTGTGACACTTGATCGTGAAGGGCTAGGTGTAAAGTCGCGATACCAATCAAAAACACAGCGTATATAAGATACATAGAGTGTGATGTTTTTATGAAAAAGAACACATTGCAAACAAATAACGCCAGTAATATTCCAATCAAAATTCCAGTAAAAGTCAGATTTTTTTGATTATCTAGACTCATATTCGAGAGTGTTTTTAATTCTATTTCAGCATTAATGGGCAAATGGGATGATAGCCTTAGATACAAGGTGAAAACTGGCGGTGTATTGGTTGGAATAGGAAAAACATAATTTGGTGTTTGGATTTTCCTATTTTTATAAGGTCGTGCGCCACCCAGTTCGGCTTGAACTTGATTTTCGTATAAATTAGGCAGATAAATGTCCAGATATTGCAGCCGAGGAGAATTTACTTCCAGTAATACCTGTGTGTTGCTGGTGGTTCGTATCGCAATATCCGTACGAATCCAAATATTTCCTTTTACCAATCCAAACTGCAAGTAATCACGGTTTATTGGGCGAAATCGCTTGGCGTATAGGTCAGAAGTAATGTCACTAAAAGAAAGGCTTTGGGCGTTATCAATAAAATATGAGCCACTGTGACCAATATTGAAAACACTGTTTGTGTCATCAATAATGGCAATAGTGTTTGTGCTCCATGCTGTATTGGAGATGCAGAGAAAAAATAGTAAAATCAATCGATAAAGCAAAACACTAGCCCAAACTTATTTTATAAAGGCTATCATTATTAACTAGATAGGGGATCGAATGCTATATCCAATTTTGGTGGAGTATTATGTTTGGTTTAGCTTGCTGCTGTTAGGCGTCACTTGGTTCGCAAGACAAGCGAAGCCGGCAACGCGTACGAATCTCATGTATGGCTATGGAATGATTGTGGTACTGGGGTTTTTATTGGGCTTGGATTGGGTTGCCGGTATTATCTTTGGATTGATAGTGCTGGAAGCGGGGCGTGTGTTTAAAGCCTGGCTGGACAAAAAAGAATCCCAGTTGAAAAAATAGCTCTAATGAAAGCATTAGATGAAAAAAAGGCCTCAATTGAGGCCTTTTTACTGTAGAGCGCAATGATCTACGTCGGGACTATTTCTGCTCGCGAGCAATGGCACGATGGCCAATGTCGGTGCGGAAATACATTTTGTTCCAAGAAATCTTATCAACAACGTCGTAGGCGCCTGCTTGGGCTTCTGCCACGGTATTGCCAAGTGAAACAGCGCAAAGTACACGGCCGCCGTTTGTCACAACGCTACCGTCTTTTATTGCCGTACCCGCTTGAAACACTTTTTGATGGGCTGGTAGTGCGGCATCATAACCTGTGATGATATCGCCTTTTGGATAATCAGCAGGATAACCGCCAGCCGCAAGAACAACGCCTAAGCTTGCGCGAGGATCCCAATCTGCTTCGACAGTATCAAGTTTGCCATTGATCGCCGCCAAACACATTTGAGCCAAATCAGAACGCAAACGCATCATGATAGGTTGTGTTTCTGGGTCACCGAAACGACAGTTGTATTCCAGTGTCTTTGGTGTGCCATCGGCTGCGATCATCACACCCGCGTATAAGAAACCACGGTAGCGATTGCCTTCTGCGTTCATGCCTTTTACCGTTGGCATAATCACTTCGTTCATGATGCGATCATGAATTTCTGGCGTCACAACAGGCGCAGGAGAGTAAGCGCCCATGCCACCAGTATTGGGCCCTAAATCGCCATTGTCGCGCGCTTTATGGTCTTGGCTGGTGGCCATTGGTAAAACAGTTTCGCCATCAACCATGCAAATGAAGCTGGCTTCTTCGCCGGTTAAAAACTCTTCGATAACCACACGGCTACCTGCATCGCCAAAAGAGTTGCCTTGCAGCATGTCTTCAACGGCTTCGATCGCTTCGGCTTCTGTTTGCGCTAAAATAACGCCTTTACCAGCGGCTAAACCATCGGCTTTAACAACGATTGGTGCACCTTGCTGTTTAATGTAAGCCACAGCAGGAGCGACTTCAGTGAAGTTGCCGTATGCCGCAGTTGGGATGTTGTGGCGTGCTAAGAAGTCTTTTGTAAAGGCTTTAGAACCTTCCAGTTGCGCTGCGGCAGCGGTTGGGCCAAAAATGGCCAAACCTTCTTTTTCAAACGCATCGACAACACCGATAACCAGCGGTGCTTCAGGGCCAACGATGGTTAGATCGATGGCTTCTTTTTTGGCAAACGCCACAAGCGCGTCAATGTCGGTCACACCGATATCGACGTTTTCCACTTTGTTTTCCATTGCTGAGCCAGCATTGCCTGGCGCAACAAAAATTTTTTCAACTTGACTTGATTCTGCCGTCTTCCATGCCAAAGCATGTTCACGACCGCCATTACCAATAATAAGAACTTTCATGATCTGTTCATCCTTTATTGTCAATATTTTAGACGTTATTAATAACGACGCTCTTAGTGGCGGAAATGACGCATGCCAGTGAAGACCATTGCCATACCCGCTTCGTCAGCGGCCGCAATGACCTCGGCGTCACGCATGGAGCCACCAGGCTGAATCACGGCGGTAATGCCTGCTTGTGCTGCTGCGTCGATGCCGTCGCGGAATGGGAAGAATGCATCCGATGCCATAACGGAACCGATCACTTCTAAATTCTCATCAGCGGCTTTAATACCAGCGATTTTTGCGCTGTAAACGCGGCTCATTTGACCTGCGCCTACACCGATTGTTTGTTCTGCTTTTGCGTAAACAATGGCGTTAGACTTAACGAATTTAGCCACTTTCCAGGCGAACAATAGATCCTTTAGTTCTTCGGTACTTGGTTGGCGTTTTGATACGACTTTAAGATCGTCTAGTGTGATGGTGCCGTCGTCACGGTCTTGAACCAACAAGCCGCCATTAACTCGTTTGTAATCCAGCGCAGTCGGTTTGTTTGCTGACCATTGGCCGCACTCAAGTAGGCGAACGTTTTGTTTTGCGGCCACGATGTCTGCGGCTTCTTTACTAACGCTTGGCGCAATGATGACTTCAACAAATTGACGGTCAACAATGGCTTGCGCTGTTGTTGCATCCAATTCTTGGTTGAAGGCGATGATGCCGCCAAATGCAGAGGTTGGGTCTGTTTGGAACGCAAGGTCGTACGCTTCAAACTGAGAGGCTGCTGTTGCAACGCCGCAAGGGTTAGCGTGTTTAACGATCACACAGGCTGGCTTGTCGAAGCTTTTTACACACTCAAGTGCGGCGTCAGTGTCAGCGATGTTGTTGTAAGACAGCGCTTTACCTTGAATTTGTTTCGCGGTGCTGATGGAAGCTTCTTTTGGGTTGGCTTCAACATAGAAAGCGGCTTTTTGATGAGGGTTTTCACCGTAGCGCATTTCTTCTTGTTTGTTGAATTGCAAATTGAATGTGCGAGCGAAATCTTCGCTGCCACCTTCGACTTTTTTGCCTAGAAAGTTGGCAATCGCGCCGTCGTAATGAGATGTGTGCTCGAAGGCTTGTACGGCAAGATCAAAGCGTTGATCGTAAGTAAGTCCGCCATCCGCTTTTAACGAAGTTAGTAAACTGTCATAGCTTGCTGGTGAAACAACGATAGCTACGTCTTTATGGTTTTTCGCCGCAGAGCGAACCATAGTAGGGCCGCCGATGTCGATGTTTTCAATCGCCATTGGAAGATCGCAGTCTGGGCGTTCAATGGTGGCTTCGAATGGATATAGGTTAACCACAACCATATCAATTTCTTCAATGCCATGTTCTTTCATGACGGCGCCGTCGATGTCACGACGACCAAGAATGCCACCGTGGACTTTTGGATGTAGTGTTTTTACGCGGCCATCCATCATTTCTGGGAAGCCTGTGTAGTCAGAAACTTCCGTTGCTTTAACATTGTTATCCAGTAAAAGACGGTAAGTGCCGCCAGTAGAAAGGATTTCAACGCCTTGAGCGGTTAGTTCACGCGCGAATTCGACAATGCCTGTTTTGTCGGAAACACTGATTAACGCTCGCTTGATTGGAGTCACTGCTTTTTGATTTGCCATCATGGTTCTCACAATTAATTAACACTAAATAAACAAGGGGAAGGTAATACGAAAAAAAGGGCGAATTCGCCCTTTTTTCTTTGTACTTATAGCATGCCGTATTGCTTCAACTTCTTGCGAAGCGTTCCTCGGTTTAAACCGAGGATAGTGGATGCTTTTGTTTGGTTATCCTTTGTGTAGTTCATGACAGACTCTAGCAAAGGCGCCTCAACCTCCGCTAAGACTAACTGATATAAGTCTGTTATTGGCTGCCCATCAAGATGAGCGAAATAGTTTTGCAATGCTTTTTCAACGTTGTCACGTAGTGTTTGTGACTGCTCTGAAGAAGCGGCTTGAAACGTATGAGTATGAGTTTGTTCTACCACAGAATGACCTTCTATTTTTAAAGCTAACCATTTATTAATGTACATTGATCATCATAGGGAAGAGGGATCTAAGTCTTCATTTTTGATGGTCAGTGCATTAAGTGTAAGGTTCGTTTGTCTACAGACAAACAAAGAACTCTTCCAATTTATCAATCTGCTCTTGCGTATTATCAATACGATTAAACAGACTACGAAATTGTGTTTTATCCGCTAACGTTTGCAAGTACCAACCAACATGCTTGCGAGCAATGCGCACACCTAAATAATCACCATAAAATTGGTGTAAAGCGTTTACATGGTTGATAACAAGCTGCCTTACCTCTGATAAAGACGGAGGTGCTAACAATTCATTTGTTTCTAAATAGTGATTTATTTCACGAAAGATCCACGGCCTACCCTGAGCAGCGCGTCCGATCATTATACCGTCTGCGTTTGTGTAATCTTTCACAAATTTTGCTGATTCAGGGTCTTTGATATCCCCATTAGCAAAAATAGGAATGCTCAAGTGCTGTTTGATCTCAGCAATTGTGTCGTATTCAGCCGTTCCCTGAAATTTACATTCTCGCGTTCTTCCATGAATGGCTAATGCTTGAATGCCAATGTCTTCCGCCATTTTTGCAATCGTCAGACCGTTTTTTTGGTCCAGACTCCAACCAGTGCGAATTTTTAGCGTGACAGGAACGCTGACACTATTTACAACAGATTCCAGTATTTCACGAACAAGAGCTTCATCTTTAAGCAGCGCAGAGCCGGCGGCTTTGTTGCATACTTTTTTGGCGGGGCAGCCCATGTTGATATCAATGATTTGCGCACCTAGCTCGACATTTTGTTGAGCGGCTTCAGCCATCATTTTTGGGTCGCCACCAGCAATTTGAACGGATCTCGGCGAGACTTCCGCATCGTGAATTAAACGATGGCGGCTTTTTGTCGAGTTCCACAGGCGAACATCAGACGTGACCATTTCTGATACGACTAGGCCTGCGCCTTGATCATGGCAAAGTCGGCGAAAAGGCAAATCTGTTACGCCAGCCATTGGGGCAAGGATAACGGGTTTGTCAACGCAATACGGGCCAATAGCAAATGCCATGATGTTCCTGAATACTGGATTGAATGTTAAAGATCGTCGACAGCGTCGAGCGGGCGTGAATAATACCTAGGCAATTGCTATTTTTGAAGTCTTGACAGACTGAAAATTGACTATTTTTTGTTCTTTTTTTGAGCTTAAGGGAAAAAACGCATAAAACTAGTAGGAGCGAGTGTCTGTCGGGAAGGCTCTAAGCTGATGAGTAACAGCGCGAGCACCTGGATCTTGTATTGGAATGACCAAATGAATAGGGGTGTTTGGTGGCATATAAGTGATGTCGAGAAAATCTTTGTGCAAATAATCGCTGGGTGCAAAGAGTCGAGCCGCAACAGGTAAACCATTCAAATCAAAAAACTCGAGTGCGATTTTAGGCATAGGTTGAGAAAAATCACTGGTATTGGTAATAATGGCATTAACCAAAAGTGTGTTTGGAATAGAGGGGTGGCTTTGTATGCGTACATGCTGAATCGTAATGGCGTTTATATTCTCAAACCTTGGTAGGACACAACCAGAGTAAGAGCAAATGGTTCTGTAAATAGATCGAAAGTTAGAAGAGCTACTGCCTTCTACAAAAAAATGCGTAGCAACTTGACCTGATAATAAGGCGAGGCCCAGTAATGAGGCAAAAAACCACAACCACGGATGCGTGTTCTTTTTGCGAGTCGAAGGCTCATTTTCTCCCAATAGGGGCGCTAGGCTTTGTTGGGCGGATAGTTGCTCAAGAATGCTGTGCTGGTTTTTAATATCAGATGGGCGAGTTTGTTCCGATGCGGTTTGCGCTAAAGAATGCAAAGCAACCATATAATCTGGTTCTTTGGCGGGCGCAGCCTGCTTACTGGCGGTTGTTTCAGGTGGTGGCGTACTTTTCGCTGCTTTGTTGGCAGAGGAGGCGCTCGATGTTGCTTTGAGAGCCGCTTCTACTTCGGCAAGTTCTACTTCCCACGGCGCGGGTTCATCTTGCTTTTTTTCTTCAGTCCGCTTTGTCGCTTTTATGGAAGAGTCTAATGGCTGCGGAGTCGTTTCATGATAAGAGTCGTAGTTTGTTTCGGTAATAGCGGGTTTTTCTTCGCCCAGTGGATTCAGGTCTTCATCATTGAATAAGGTATGCAGCCAGTCTGGATTGACTATTTCTTCAGCTGGGGCAAGTCGAGTGTCGACGACTTTGTCTGTGTTCTTAGGTTCGACAGCTAGAGGTGTGCTATCTACTTGCGCTTTTTCTTTAGCAACAGTGGTGTTTTTAGGTTGCTTGTTGTCCGTGGTGGGCTTGCTAAGAATGGCTTTGTTATCTGCTACTTTGGCGGCATCAAAAATATGAAAGCATTGGCCACATCGGACTTTCCCCTTGGCCATGCTTAATACTTCATCGCTTACACGAAATGCGGTTGAACATTTAGGGCAACGTGTAATTAAGCTATTGGCCATGGAGTAGTATTTTCCTGTTTAAAACGGTACTAAATGAATGGAGTGTTATGCGTTCTTGGTGCCAACAATACGAACCCATTCTTCCCTTTCTGTAATCGATTCGATCGTAAACCATTCTTGGTACGCTTGAATGACTTCCTCTGCTTGGTTGGCAAGTATGCCAGACAATGCTAATTGACCGCCGGTTTTCACCAGTGCAGAAATGGTCGGCGCTAAGTGTGCAAGAGGGCCTGCAAGAATGTTAGCGACTACAATATCAGCTTGTAAGTCAGATTCATAAGGTGGCAACTTTATGTCTATTCGACTTGGATCGATATGATTGCGTTGAGCATTTGCTTCGGTTGCTTGGACGGCTTGAGGGTCAATGTCGATACCAACCATATTGTTAGCACCCAGCAGCAAACCTGCAATCCCAAGAATACCAGAGCCACAACCATAATCTATGATGGTTTTGTTTTCACAGTCGATGCTGTCTAACCATTGTAGACACAGTGCCGTTGTCGGATGGGTTCCTGTGCCAAAGGCTAATCCAGGATCTAGCATCAAGGTGACGGCATCAGGGTCAGGTACTTCGCGCCAGCTTGGGCATACCCAAAGGCGTTTGCCAAATTGGATGGGATGATAGCTGTCCATCCACTCTCTTTCCCAATCTTTGTCTTCGAGTATTTCTATTTTCATATCGATGTCGGTTTCACCAAGGGACGTGGCCTTGTGTTCAACGACTGGGCGAATGTGTTCAATGTCTGCATCGGCTTCGAACAGGCCCGTGATCTTAGTGTTTTTCCACAATGGTGTTGTGTTTAACTCTGGTTCGTACACTGGATCGTCATGAACGTCTTCAAAAGTGACAACCAAAGCGCCGCAGTCGAGAAGTGTGTCTTCGAAAGCAGGAACGTGATCTGGAGTGGTGTGGATACGAATTTGAAGCCAAGGCATAAAGTGGAGTCCAACAATAAACAAAACAAGAATAAACAAAACAAGAATAGAATAGCGAAGCTTGGTGCGAGAGGCGAGAGGAAAATGATTGTCCCTAGTGATTTATGTCATCACTAGGGACAAAACGACCGTTTTTATAGGCCGAGTTTTTTCTCTAAATAATGGATATTAACGCCACCAGCAATGAAATTAGCGTCATTGACTAGTTCTTTTTGCAGCTCTATGTTGGTTTTAATACCATCGATGAATGTTTCATCTAGAGCGCCGGAAAGGCGTTTTAATGCAGCTGTACGATCTGGCGCATGACAAATGATTTTGGCAATCATGGAATCATACGTTGGTGGCACTGTGTAACCGCTGTATAAATGAGAGTCAACACGAACACCCATACCGCCTGGCGCGTGGAAGTAATCCACTTTACCTGGGCATGGCATGAAAGTTTTAGAGTCTTCTGCATTGATACGAGATTCAACGGCGTGACCGTTTAGCTTGATATCTTCTTGTTTCATTGACAGTTTCAAACCACTGGCAATACGAAGCTGTTCTTTCACAATATCAACACCTGTGACCATTTCAGTCACTGGGTGCTCAACCTGAACACGGGTGTTCATTTCGATAAAGTAGAACTGGCCATCTTCGTACAAGAACTCGAACGTACCCGCACCGCGGTAATTAATCTTGATACAAGCATCTACGCAGGCTTTAAAACAAGCTTGGCGTGATGTTTCATCAAGCATTGGTGCTGGCGCTTCTTCCAATACTTTCTGGTGACGACGTTGTAATGAACAATCTCGGTCATACAAATGAACCGCATTGCCTTGGCCGTCAGCCAATATTTGTACTTCTACGTGACGAGGGTTTTGTAGGAATTTTTCCATATAAACCGTGCTATCACCGAAGTAAGACCCTGCTTCAGACTGTGTGATGCTAATGGATTTTAGCAGGCTGCCTTCGTTGTGAACAACGCGCATACCACGACCACCACCACCGGCAGCGGCTTTTACAATGACAGGGAAACCGATTTCATTAGCGACACGAATGCACTCTTCTGGATCAGTCGGTACTGGACCGTTTGAACCTGGAACCGTTGGCACACCTGCTGCTTTCATTGCCTTAATAGCAGAAACTTTATCGCCCATTAGGCGAATTGTTTCTGCTTTAGGACCGATGAAAGTAAAGCCAGAGCGTTCAACTTGCTCTGCGAAATCGGCATTCTCTGCAAGGAAACCATAGCCTGGGTGAATAGCAGACGTGTCTGTTAATTCTGCCGCACTGATGATTGCAGGAATGTTTAGATAGCTTTGTGCTGAGGGATTTGGCCCTATGCAGATAGACTCGTCTGCAAGGCGCACGTGTAACAAATCGCGGTCAATTTTAGAATGAACCGCAACAGTTTTGATACCGAGCTCTTTACACGCACGTAAAATACGTAGCGCGATTTCGCCTCGGTTAGCAATCAATACCTTATCGAGCATGATGAAACCTACTGCTTTGGATTAAATGATAGTAATAAGTGGCTGATCGAATTCAACTGGTTCGCCGTCTTCAACAAGAATAGCGCCAATTGTGCCAGACTTATCAGCTTCAATTTGGTTCATCATTTTCATTGCTTCAACGATACAGATTGTATCGCCAGCATTAACCTTTTGGCCAACTTCAATAAAAGACTTAGCACCTGGTGCAGAAGACTTGTAGTAAGTGCCGACCATAGGAGAGTTAACGATATGTCCTGCGATCGCGGCTGGTGCTTCAGGCGCCGCCGTAGGGGCAACTGGAGCTGGCGCTTGTGGCGCCATCATTGGAGCAGTCATTTGTGCCATAACAGGGGCACCACCACGACTAATGCGAACGGCTTCTTCGCCTTCTTTGATTTCAATCTCGTAGACGTTGGATTCTTCTAAAAGCTCGATTAGTTTTTTGATTTTACGAATGTCCATGATTACTCTCTTCTGTCTGTATTTGTGGCTCAGTGTTTGTATCAGTCACTGACTATTATAATTCTGCGTACGTTATTCTGTAACAGAGCTTTTATAAAATACATTTTGTAAAAGCTGGTAACGCGAAATTATCGATAAAAAGCGTGATATTGTCCAGTTATGCGGCAAAAAAACCTAAAAATGTTTGTGTTGGTTGTTTTTTGACCATTTGTAAACTATCTTCTTTTATCGATGAGTAATGGTATCTAAACGATCAATTAGAGAGCGTTTTGTCGGCTCACCCATCAAGCTGAGCTCTTTTCGCTCTTTTCCTTCAGTGTCTAAAAAAACCAACGATGGTGGCCCAAATAAATTGAACTGTTTCATTAGGGCTTGGTTGTTGATTGAGTTCTCTGTTACATCGACCCTAATCAGCCGTACCTTGTCGAGACGCGGTAACACCTCGGCAGACACAAACATTTCTTCTAGTACTTTGCAGCTAATGCACCAATCTGCATAGAGATCTAACACAATAGGGCGAGAGTCTTGACTCGCAATAATAGCATCGAGCTCCTCCAAGCTGGTGATAGTGGCATCAAACACTCTGATATCTTCGTTTATATTTGTTGAGGTTGAGGATAACTTTTTCAAGGGCTGTAACGGACTGCTGCTGCCGGTCAAACCACCGATGAATTCAGTGGTTCCAAGAAGGAAAAATCCTAACGCCAAAAACCAGCGAAAAGGGTGCGAGGAAACTTGATGTGCTCGGTGAATAAAGTAACTGCTCACAGCAAGTGCTAGAAGGCTCCATAAATACAAATGGCTACTGACAGGTAACCAGCGAGTAATTAACCAAATGGACATTGCGAGCAGTGCAAACCCCATGAAGACTTTAATGTCATGAAGCCATTCGCCATTTTTTGGCAGTACTTTCGGGCCGAATAGACCAACTAGTAGCAGTGGAACCCCCATGCCAAGTGCCATGATAAACAGCATCATCGCGCCATACCACGCATCACCTTGGCTACTTATATATAGGAGTGTTCCTGCTAATGGCGCCGAAACGCAAGGTGAAACAATTAGCGTAGAAAACACCCCAGCCAGAAAAATACTGATGCTCGATTTCCACGCAGAATCCGAAGGTTTGCTGGTCATTTGTAGTCGTTGCTGCCATGCCGTTGGCAGTCTTAACTCATAAACACCAAACATTGCTAAAGCGAGTGCAACAAAAAGAAGGGCGCTAATGAACAATAAAATAGGGTTTTGTAATTGTGCTTGTAAGTTCAATTGAGTACCGAAAATACCGACTAATCCACCAATGGCGGCATAAGTCAGTGCCATGGCCAAAACGTAAACCAAACTGTAATAGAATGCGCCTAACTTCGAGTGGCGAGTGCCAATAACAATTGCGCTGACAATAGGGACCATCGGAAGAACACAGGGCGTGAAAGATAAGAGTAAGCCCAGTCCAAATAAAACAGTTAAAGTGATCCATGGGCTGCTTGTTTGGAGTAATTGAGTCACGGATTGTGCTTCAGAAGGTAAAACAAGCTTGTCTTTTGAAGGCGTGGGCGTGGTGTTGCTAACTTGAGAGGCTAAAAGGCTTTTTGGCGCCTCCGAAGATAAGGCTGGCACAATGAATTGTATGGGCATTTTCTGTGGCGCATAACATAGACCCTTATCGGCACAGCCTTGATAAGAAAGGAATCCATTAATTTGGGTACCAGCAGCAAGCTTAATATCATAATAAATAGGCAGTGTGAGTTGGTGACGATAAACCGTGACGTCACCATAATAGGCATCTTGTTTGTTTTCGCCGACCGGAAATGCAGAAAAATGCAGGTTATCGGCCTGTTCGCCAGACAAACTAAACTGTTCTTGATATAAATAGTAACCGTCGCTAATTTGCCACGTCGCTAACATTTTACCGTCTTTAGGGGCCGATGTTGAGAGTTGAAAAGCTTGCTCAACAGGTAAAAAATCTGGTTGAGAAAGCGATGTCGTGGGAGCAAAAGTAAAAGCCTGAGACGTACTGTGGAGCGTTAGTAAGAACAATAGAACAAGTAGGCGCATAAAAATCTTCAATCAGATTGAACGTGTTGTTTAAATATAACATGCATGTTTCATCATATTCGATGGTCAGTGTAGACTACCAATCCACCTTAAAGTTGCCAATCGCAAGGGGACAAATTGAGTAAAAACCAAGTATCTTTTCTATTTATTGCACTTTTCCTTACAGGGTGTCAGTCAAATATCGCGCCCTCAGAGCAAAGTCACCCATTGCAAGAAAAAGCGCCTGAGTCTGGTTCTAAGTCGGTATCGGCGGAGATAACACCGGAAATCGATGTGCCCGATTTGAAAAAAACTACCGTCATTTTATCCGCGCAAAGAAAGTCGAGAGCCGCTGAACGCTTAACTTCGAGTTTGATTGCACAAGGTGAGCATGCTTTGTCTGTGGATCGACTTTTAACGCCAGAAGACGACAACGCTAACTTATATTTTCAAGCCGCATTAGGTCGAGATCCCGGTAACTTTAAAGCGACTCAGGGGATTGCGGCGATTGTGGATGTATACACTCAGTGGGCGTGGGATGCGGCAAGAAACCGAGATTATATTCAATCTGCTCGATATTTAGAGTACGCTCGTTCGGTTAACCCAGAAGACCCTGTTATTGTCGAAATGACCTCACGTGTCAAAGATCTGAAAGCAAGGCGTGAGCGTACTGCAAAGGTAGTTTCTAAAAAATCAGAGCCCAAAGAACCGCAAATTGGGCAATATTTATTACCAGAAACGCTTTTTAGTTTGAGCGAAGATGAGATAATTGCCCAAATTCAGCCTATTATAGACGAGGTTGCAAAAACAGAGCAGGCAATCGGAATTTACTGGCCAAATGACAAACAAGCACGTCTGATTTATCAGATAATTAACAGCCGTGTTACCGCGTTTCGTGTGCGTGCGATGACCTATCATCGTGCTGATTACATGGTGGAATTACAACAAGATTAAGGTAGGTCAACGATGTCGTGGATAACGAATAAATTACAGGGTATAACGTCAAACATGAACTTCTCTGGTATGGGGAAGATAGTCGCGTCTGTTGTGCTGGTTGTTGCTGTTCTCCTGACCTTTTTAGGGATGTATTGGAGCAGCGAACCGGACCAATTTGATGTGGTATCCACCGCCAAAGAAAAAGCCGCAGCACAAGGCTACTTGAACAACAGCAAAAAACTGGCTGTTGGATACACAACTGCCAGCACATTGCACACCATTGTGGAAACGCTGCTAGATAAACCGGGCGGCTTCATTACCAATGATATTTTGCCTCCGGGTCTCTTTATGGACAACATGCCAGCGTGGGAATTTGGCGTACTGGTTCAGTCACGAGATTTGGCACGGGCTTTTCGTAAAGAATTTAGCCGTTCACAATCTCAATCCACAGAAGATGTGAATTTAAAAATAGCAGAACCGCAATTTAATTTTGATACCAAAAGCTGGGCATTGCCATCCAGTGAAAGCGAATACCGTCGTGGTAATAAAGAGTTAATGGAATACCTAAACCGTTTAGCGACTAACGATTCCCAATTTTACGCACGTGCAGATAACCTTTCGGATTGGTTGTCAGACGTCAGTACCCGCTTGGGCAGTTTATCTCAGCGTTTATCTGCAAGTGTGATAGATGAAGAGCCTCAAATAGAATCGGATGAAAACAGCCGCTACGTGCGCACACCTTGGTCAAAAGTAGACGATGTTTTCTATGAAGCACGCGGTACAAGCTGGGCTTTGGTTCACATGCTTCGAGCGGTAGAAGTAGACTTCTTTTTTACCTTACAGGATAAAAATGCCCTTGTTAGCTTACGTCAAATCATTCGTGAACTAGAAGCAACCCAAGCCAATGTTTGGTCTCCATTCATCTTAAATGGCAGTGGTTTTGGCGTATTGGCTAACCATTCTTTGGTAATGGCGTCTTACGTCTCACGTGCTAATACAGCGATTATCGATCTTCGTCGTTTGCTTGAACAAGGCTAGCACGGCGTTTATGACAATGAATCATAGCAGGGTAATTCGTCCGGCCATGTTGGACGATGCCCCTGTTATATTGGATATATTCCAACAATGCGACCTGTTTGCTAGTACTGGTTATCGACAAGATAATATTAACTTGATTGATGTAATGGACTGGTTAGAAAGCGTCACAGACAAACACCCCCTGTTGGTACTTGAAGAGCAAGGTATCGTTATTGCTTGGTGCTCTGTTGAAGCATTTTATGGATTGCCCGCCTTTGATACTGCCTGTGAAATTAGCTTCTACGTCTTGCCAAATTGGCAGGGTCAAGGCATCGGAACTCAGCTATTTCGTCATCTAGAAGCTCATCGAACCGAACTTGGTTTTACCCATCTGATTGCTTACGTCTATTCTAGTAACCTCAACAGCCAAGGCTTTTTCAAACGACAAGGTTTTGATGAATGGGGCTTATTACCGAACATCGCCCGGAATGACAACATCACAGAAGATGTATACCTTCTTGGAAGACAGTTTTAGCTTTCTTATTCCGCTTTCAATTCAGGAAAAGCTAAGCGGGGTCTAGTCCCTTCCTCTTTCTTCAAGGGGAAGGCGGAGGATGGGGTTAATCTCTTCTTTGGATTCCATTCAAATGCTTTGTATTCCCGACCTTTATTCCGCCTTTTAATTCAAGGAAAAGCTGAGCGGGTAACTTTTTGCTAGCGCCCAAAAACTTCAGTTTAAAGGAAAGCAAAAATTCGCTTTAAGATCTTTAATGCCTCCTTTTCTTCATAAGAGCATGATTGCTTCCTACGCTCCTTTTATCGTAAGGCATGGATTGTTTATTTGGTGAGAGATGACTGGTCAAACAATGACCCTGAAACGCCATAAAGTCGCGCAACTTCGTCGCGTCGAACTGACTGCACTGAAAATTAAAACTTAATTAATGGGTAGATATGCAGTCTATTTTTGAAATGAACGCATTTTTTGCGCGTTTAGCCATTTTAAATAAACCAGCTGTGCGTATTTTGTACTGGTGGAAAGTAAGAAAGTCTTTTAGTATCAATGAATAAGATTATCGACCGCCGAAATAACGCGCTGTGGATAAATGAAATAACGCGCATGCTCGTTTTCCCAGTTTTAGCTTCTGTTGGTATCTGTATTTATAGCTTTAAAATTAGTGACTTA
>CAXBGJ010000022.1:0-27161 GCA_963975045.1 uncultured Marinomonas sp.
TTTCTAAAAAACTCTCTGTCATATGGGCTAACTTCTCCGCATAGACTCGGTTGGACTCTAGTGATACATCTATCAAGAGATTTTTTTGTAATTGATATGTTGAATAATATCCATTCACAATAGTAAATAAGACACCTGAGAGAGAAAGTGTCACAATCAAAAACCTAAGTGATAAAATAAATCTCAAACCCCCTCCCCATCCGCGCATAACCATATTCTTTAAAATTTTAACCTACTATTAAAGATAGTATTTTTTTATGCAAATTTCACTCATTACTTTCTCGTATAAAGCATCTTATATAACTCGATAAACTGTACTTTGGACTTCAAAAATGCTCCTACTTTTTGATCCCAAAGCATAAACTCATTCATGCGAGAAAGAAAAAGTCTTTACGTGTTTTACCGCATTTGTTGTTGAATTCGCTGTCAATAAAGGTACGTTGATATGACATACTCAATGCTCGAAGACTTAAAACGATGGTCTCATGACAGAGACTTATTCTCATGTTCTCTAGAGGAACGACCATTAATGGTTAATTTTTCACCCTGCTGAGCAAAAAATTTAGCAACGACCAACCCTATACCTGCAGTTGAACCCGTTATTAGTACTTTTTCCTTTTAGATCATTAAGCATTGTTTTTTTCTTTTTTATTAAAATTACAATACTACCAATATAAATTTGATGCAGACCTACATCAAACAATGCCATGAAATAAACTCAAAAAAGGCAGCTTTAAGTATTACAATTACATACTTAAAAATGAAAAAATAGTACAAACATGTGTTAAAGTTCGCAATCGATCAGCGCATATCGAGCTAAAGATCGTCATAACAATTGATTTCAAAACTACAAAAATTAAGGGCACCATGACGAATAACTTTGCTTTAATATCTACATCCAATCGAAGTTTACATGTACAAGTTGCCCGCAGCATTGCACGCAGTATTTTATCTGGTGAGTTAGCTCAAGGTTCCATCGTCCCCAATGAAATGGCGCTCTGTGATCAATTTGGTGTAAGTCGAACGGCACTTCGTGAAGCAATGAAACTGCTGACATCAAAAGGCTTATTAGAATCTCGGCCTAAGATCGGAACTCGGGTCGTCAATAAAGCTTATTGGAACTTTCTTGATCCTCAGCTTATCGAGTGGATGGATGGATTGAGTGATCCTGAGGATTTTTGCCTGAAATTTTTAGGTTTAAGAAGAGCGGTTGAGCCCGAAGCATGTGCTTTAGCGGCAATTAACGCAACAGCAAGCCAAAGAATAGAATTGTCAGAAATTTTTCAGGAAATGGTAAGAGTTTCTAAAAACTTCAACCAAGAAGAATGGACAGAAGTGGATTTAAGCTTTCACCGCCTTATTTTCAACTCAACAAACAACGATTTCTATCTTCCATTTGGCAATATTTTAACCACCATGTTTAAAACCTTCATCATACACTCCTCTCGAGAAGGTGATGTCTGTTTGAATGAGCATCGTATGATTTATGAAGCTATCATGGCTGGTAATAGTGAATTAGCAAGAGCCGTCTCTTTAGATCACCTGCAAAAAGGCAAACACAGACTCCCTGAAACTCAACCCGCGTAACATTGTTCTGATTCGAAGCAAAACCGACCTTCATCAGTTACCAATTCTCCTTAAAAGTCATTTTTTACCAATAAAGTAAGGTCTGGGTAGACTTCCCAGATCTAAACGGTCAGATACTGTGGACTTCCCAGACTTTATTAGACACAAATATACGCTTTCAATCCAAAGAACCACTCTTTCCCCTTATGGCTGTATGGTCAGGAATGGGGCTATCTAACGATAAATCAGCAAACTAGTGCATAGATATTTTTCATACAAGCCAGCTTCCATCGCCAAATCACTCATGTTGTACCGATGTTGTACCAATGTTGTACCAATGTTGTACCAATGTTGTACCAATGTTGTAGGCAGTGAATACGACACATGGTTGATAGTAGATAAGGTCTTCTGCCATTACCCGGTTTAGGCTCACAGTGTCATATAACGGTTTCAAGCACTAACTAGGATGACATTTCAGCCATTTGGAAAAATCGGAATACTAAGAAAAACGTGTAGATAATAAATCATAGACACAGTACAAAATTTTAAATATAGTGGTTTGGCTCGTTAAGTACTATTGTATTATAAATATATAATTTGAACTTGATCATATAATAATAAGGATAAAAATAATGATGACTTTCGACAAAAGCCTAAAAAAAATTGTAAAAGCTACGTTAGTTGGTGCGGCTGTCGCAGCACTCGCATCCCCTGTCAGTGCCGAAACGACGTTACGCGGCGCAAGCATGTTTGATGGGGAACACACTTTTACTAAGACATTGGTTAAATTTGGTGAACTAACCTCTAAATATTATAGTGGGGATGTGACATTTAATTTAAGTTTGAATGGTGAACTGGGTGTTGAAAAAGATTACGTTACTTATTTAAACCAAGGTATCGCAATTGACTATACAATCCTAGCGCCGTCTAACATGGCTCGCTTTGCACCTTCCATCCCACTAATGGATATGCCTTTTTTATTCCGCGATCTAGATCATTGGAACGCAGTATTGTCGAGTAATATTCTCGCCCCTCTTGAAAAAGAGCTATCCGATAAAGCAGATATAATCATTGTTGGTTACGCTGGCGGCGGTACTCGAAACCTTATTTCGAACAAAAAAATCAGCAACCTACAAGAATTATCCGGTCACAAAATGCGAGTAATGGGTGCGCCTATACAAGCGCAAGTATTCAACGCTATTGGAGCGGCACCCTCAGCAATCTCTTATAATGAAGTTTATAACGCAATTCAAGCTGGCGTTATTGATGGTCTTGAAAATGAGGCCGCCAGTATCCAGAACTTAAAGTTCTATGAAGTCGCTCCATACGTTACAAAAACAGCTCATACTATTACGGTACGCCCTATTGTATTCAGTGGTAAAAGCTTCCGTAAATTACCAGCCAACCTTCAAGCCGCTATTATGAAAGCAGGTAAAGAAGCAGGTTCGTATGGTCGTGAACTTGAGTCTCATGAAGATGCAATCAAGCTGAAACAAATGGCTGATGCAGGTCAAATCAATGTGTCTGAATTTGCTAACCGTGAAAAACTATTAACTATGGTTAAACCCGCCCAAGATAAATTTGCAGAAAGTATTGGCGCAACAGAATTACTTGAAGCTATTCGTAACAAGTAGCACAAGTCGCGTTATCTTCGTTGATATCCCCATGACCTTAATATAGTTCATGGGGATACTTACTTTCGTTAAACGCAGTCTATTTTAAAAAGGTTGTTTTATGATTAAACGCAGTTTGGAATCACTGTGTACCGTATTAAGAGTATTGCTAGCGATATTAGTCGGAGTATTAATTATTCCTGTAGCAATGCAAGTTATTGCGCGTTATACGGGCATTATCCCTGTCTATCTTTGGACTGAAGAATTAGCCACATTTATTTTCATATGGGTTGTAATGATAGGGTCCATAATTGCTGTTTGGGATGGTATGCATTTTGATGTCCAAGTGATTCCTGATAGTTCTTATCCATTAGTTTTATTTATTCAAAAAGCCATTGTACTCATCTTAGTTGGGCTTTTTGGTGTGTTATTCACTTGGTATGGCATTGATTACGCTAAGTTTGGCTATATTCAGCATTCGGTAATGATGAATGCAAACCAACTCATCACTCACATCACAGTGCCATTCGCGGGTCTATTATGGTGTGTTTTTTCACTATATCGTCTATACGAAGCATTTGAACAATACCTATCTACCACTAAAAGGGCTGACTCATGATTCTTTCTACCGGACTTGCCTGTGCTTTATTAGTAGGCATTTTTATTACTTTGGTTGTAGTACGCATTCCCGTCGCATTTGCATTAGGTCTTGCCACTATTCCTGTTGTGGCTCTCGAAGTCCGCTTAAGTCCATTTATCATTATCGACCGTATGTTTCAGTCGTATAATTCGTTTATTTTATTATCTGTTCCTTTCTTCCTATTAGCCGCCAATTTGATGAACTCAGGGAAAATCACAGATAGGTTGATTGATCTAGCTAGGGTACTGACAGGCTGGATGCCAGGCGGCCTAGGTCATGTAAACGTGGCAGTGTCTATGCTATTTGCTGGGATTTCTGGGTCCTCTACCGCAGATGCGGCGGGTTGCGGTAAGATTTTGATTCCAGCCATGATCAAAGAAGGTTATGACCGACGTTTTGCCATCGCTATCACTGCTTGTTCGTCTGTTATGGGGGTTATCATTCCACCCAGCATTTTGATGATTGTTTGGGGTGGTGTCATGCAAGTTTCGGTGGGGGCTCTTTTTTTAGCGGGAGCAATACCGGGTATCATGATTGGTTGCGCATTGATGGCAACAGTCTACGGCTTCGCTAAAGTCTACAACTACCCAATCGAGATGAAACCCACCCTCTCTTCAACATTTAAAGCCTTTAAAGGTGCGGCTCTGGCAATGTTAACACCTGTATTTGTTATCTTTGGCATAGTGGCAGGCGTTGTTACACCGACTGAAAGCGCCATCGTTGCGGCAGCTTACTCCTTATTCCTTGGCATGGTTGTTTACAGAACAGTAACACCGCGTGAAGTCGGAACTATTCTTTATGATACAGGAAGATTCGCGTCAATCTCGTTATTCGCGATTGGTACTGCGTCAGTGTTTGGCTGGTTACTAGCTTACTATAATGTGCCACGCTTGATCATCGGAGTTATGACGGACATGGAGTTAAGCAGTTTTGGCACCGCGCTTGTTATCGCTTTCTTATTCCTGTTCTTTGGCCTCTTCATTGACGCCATCCCCACCATCATTATCTTAGGTACTGTCTTATTGCCCGTGGCAACTCAAGCTGATATTTCACCTATCGTCTTTGCAATGATAGGAATTATTTCTTTAGCATTTGGGCTGGTGACGCCACCCTATGGTCTCTGCCTTTTAATCTCGGCCTCAATCGGTGGGATGAACGTAACAAGTGTTTTGAAGCAAGTAGCCATCATCCTCTTGCCTATGCTGTTTATCTTATTACTCGTTATTATTTTTCCAGAAATATCTTTGTGGCTTCCTAAAACATTAATGCCTAACTCTTTTAAATAAAAAGAGCTTATTTACACACCTTCGTTAAGAAGGTGTGCTTTTTTGGAAAAAATTAACACGACAAAATGTTGTCAATAAAATACATAAATATTCACTGTATTTAATAGTATGGAAGGGTTATGAACTATAAACAAAAACTCATTCGCTTTACATCAAACCGTGTATGGCGCACCTACACCGGTGGCAAAATCCTTGATCAACTAGAACAAAAGTCATCGCCAGAAGACACTCATTTTCCTGAAGACTGGATTGGCTCAACAACACAAGCCGTCAACCCTGATAGAGAGAATATTGTTGAAGGAATTTCTTATGCAAGTGTTGGTGATGATATCGTTCGTTTCGATGAACTAATTTCTTTAGACCCTAACTACTTTCTGGGCGAACACCACACAAAGGCATTTGATTTAAACCCAATGTTACTTGTGAAGTTTTTAGACTCTTCCGTTCGACTACATTTTCAGGCGCACCCTACCGCAGAGTTTGCACGAGAGCATCTCAACAGTAATCATGGCAAAGCGGAAGGCTATTACATTCTTGATGTACGTGAAAGTACCACCAACCCATATGTTTATGTTGGTTTTCAACACCCACCATCGCGAAGCGCTTTTAAGGCAATGATAGAAACTCAAAACATAAGTGCAATGGAAAAGTGCTTTGAAAAAATCCCCGTGAAACCAGGTGACTGTCTGTATATTCCTGGTGGCTCACCACACGCTATCGGCGAAGGGATTTTGATGGTTGAAATTATGGAACCTTCCGATTTGGCTGTGCGCTTTGAGTTCACTAAAGCCGGTTACACCATGCCCGAAGAAGCACGATTCATGAAACGAGATCTCGATTTTTGTATGGATGTCTTTGATTTTACAAAATTATCGGTACCTGAAGCGATTGCAAAATTTTATCAGCAGCCAAAAATCGAGCATCATTACTCCAATGCTTCCTTCCAAGAAACTTTGATCGATGAAAAAACGACTGATAAGTTTAAGGTAAAGAAATCAACCATCTCTGGAACCATTGAGAAAGCAGAAAAAGGTTTTTACATAGGCATTATCGTAACAGGTGAATGCAGTATCAAAATAGGCAACGAAACCACACATCTTAAAAAATTAGATAGATTCTTCTGTCCAGCAGGTGTTGAGATGGCAGAAATAAGCTCGGAATTAGGTGTTGAAATTCTTGAGTGCTATCCGCCGTCTGTTAAATAACATTGGATTTATCACCAAAATCAAGTCACCACTAATCATCACTAGCTGATTTGAAATTATTATAATTCGGTGATGAGGCATTCACTTTCAATACTAAGAACCAATCTATAGTAGTAACAAGTTCTGAGTTATCTAAGGATTATTTAAAGGAATTAATTATGTGGATTATCTATGCCCTATTGGCCGCTCTATTTTTCGGAATACGAGGGATACTGTATCAATGGACGTCGCAGAAAAACCTTAATCGCAATTTAATGCTATTTGGCGTTTTTTTTGTAGGCTTTATAATCAGTGCGATTTCGATGTATATACTAGATCAACAATGGTATGCATGGACGGATGTTTGCGTAGGGCTCGCTTTGGGTATGGGCTCTTTCGCCGCAAATGCAGCGTTACATAAAGGCTTTTCAGTGGGTAAAGCTTCTCTCATCAGTATTTTATCAGGCTTGCCGCCTTTGTTTGTTGTATTGCTGGCATTTTTGTTCTGGAATGAAACACTAACGACTCAGCAATTAATAGGGTTCATTGTTATTTTCGTTGGGCTATATACCATCCGTTATTCAAATGATATTTCTTTTAGTAACTTGCAGGGAGCACAATGGGGGTTACTTGCAGCACTTTTTTTTGCGTTCAATGATTTATTAGGTAAGCAATCAACTCGTCTTGATGCTGATATGTTCGCAACACTAACATTGATGTTTGGCTTAGGGAGTTGTTTATTTGCCCTTAGTTGGTTTAAAAATCGTAACGTTATTGCTTATGAAGATAGCGAAACTCAACCTCGTTGGTCAGACATAAGAACATTTTCTTGCGGACTGGTTGTTGGCCTCACTAATTTTGCAGGAATGATGGCAATATTATCGGCTTTTGCAATTGGCGCTGCTGGGTTAGTTTCTGCTGTATCGGCGATGAATATTTTAATAATTTTATTATACTCACGTATTTTTCTAAAAGAATCTTTCAGTCGACAAGAACTATTAGGGCTTACTGCTGCACTGGTGGGGATTCTCATTTTACGCTTAAACGAATAAATCTTTTCTATCAGAACAGTGACCGAATACAAAAATGGGATTACCTAAGGCAATATACGATCAAGTGCACCGGTAACGCTCCTTTTAACAACTTTATTGTTAGAAAGAACGATCTAAGCAGAGATGGAAAGCGCAAAAAACTGATAGCACGCCGGTATCCATCAGATAAACCCCAAACATCAACTTAGATGTCTACCATTAAGCTAACTTGATCGTAGACTCCCAAATCTTGATCGGCTATATCAGTGGCCGATCAAATTCTCATATTGTTAAAATAAATGTGATCATCCCCTAGTTTTTGAGGAAGTCTTTTCTTACTGGGGAAAACATATCCAATAAAATACTATTGTCTTCTAGTGCGACAGCACCATGAACGAAATGTTTTTGAGCAATGTAGGCATCACCTTTTTTTAAAATCTGTTTTTTGCCATTTACTTGTGCCTCAAAACTCCCTTCTACTACATAGCCAATTTGATCATGAATTTCATGAGCATGCGGATGACCAATGGCTTCCTTATCAAAGCAGAGATGAACAGCCATCAAGTTATCGGTATAACCCACTATTTTACGCTTGATTCCATCACCTAGTTCTTCCCATTCATGCTCTTGCGTATTAAAAAATGTACTCATGGAAACCCTCTAATGTATTTTTTTATTTGATATGTATATTTGTATTATAATAACACTAACATTTTTTAAATCAAAAAAAAAATTTGGTTCTTCAAAGAACCACACCAGCAATTCGTACTAGGGTATGGACCCCATTTTTTGGACTTTGGATTTCCCAGACGCTAATGAGTCACCGAGGAAATTGCCATGATAACGCGGTTGTGGAAAGTTTTTTTGCTACCTTCAAGAAGCGAGTAATAATACGAAAGATCGATTCGACAAGGAAAGAAGCGAAAGGTGAGATATTTAATTTTATTGAGATGTTCTACAACCCTATAAAACGTCATTCGCATGCAGGCGATGTGTCACCTGAAAAGTTCAAAGAAATGTATTTTTTGGAAGCAACGACTGTTTAGCAAACGTTGAGAACGTCCATTGAACTTTCAAAAAGATTGCGACTGTTCCACTGTATGCCGTTATTTAGAGGAACAGTCACTAACGCTATATCATTAAAATTGACGCTATTTACAAGTCATAATTGTAACTCAGCATGAATTCAGCTGGTGCTCCGAAACCAATAGAGTTGACCCCAGATGTACCAGACGTTGATCCTAAGTAATATTTTTCGTTGAAAATATTATAAAGGTTAAACTGCACTCGGTGTTGTCCCGTTTGATATGACGCCATAGCATTCACAATAGTGTAATCACCTAATGCGACAGCTTCGTTGTTACCTGCGAAACGATCACCGACATATTTCACGCTGCCGCCAAAGCGCCATGCATCATCAAGCTGATACGTAGTACCAAGAGAGACAAGGTGATCGGATACATCATTTGGTTTCTTATTCGTTTCTAAGTCTTTCGCGTCCAAGTAGGTGTAACTTGCTGTTGCACTTAATTGTTTAGTTAATTGACCACGCATTTCCAACTCTAAACCTTCATGACGCTCTAAGTTTTTATCGGTAATAAAGCCATTAGTATCTGTTACAGCTTGTTCCTGATCAATTTGAAAAACAGACGCATTCAGCATTAAAGCATCATTGAGAAGGTACGCTTTTATACCAATTTCTGCTAACTCAGTTGAATAGAACTCTGCAGCCGTTGCACTAACATAGCTACCACTAAAAGGAAGCTGCCAAGATTTTGCGAGTGTTGTATACGCTGACATATTTTCGGTAAGACGATAAGCAGCACCAACACGGTAGCTGGTTTTATTGTCATCATTATTACTTTCTACACCTGAAGCCGTTGTTTGATCTAGCTTCATATAGTCATGACGAACATTTCCACTGAAAGACCAATCACCTAATGTAATGATGTCTTGAACATAAAAACCAAGAGTCTTCGTTGTGTTTTCGCGAAATGCAGGAAAGCCAGGACTTGTCACATTTTCCGCAACTGGGCTGTAGATACTTTTATCCGATAAAGACAAGCTTTTAAGGTTTAAATCAATATCTATTTGATTGTAATCAGCGCCGAATAAAATTTGTTGATCGCCAATATTCCACTTTAATTCTGATTGAAGTGTTACTGTCTTACGAGGATCGTAACCAAAGTCATTCACGGTTTGCGCGACAGTATCAGCGCTGGTTACATCTGCTGTGGTTTGTCTTGTTCCTTGCTGTTCTAAAGTCACTCGCGTGAAAGAGATTCGGTTATTAAGCGTAACATCTGGATTAATGTTCAGTTCATCATCTAGCGCTACACGGAAGCTATCTGATTCTTGATAATCGTTTGTGCTACCAAAATAAGTACTACGAGAAACGTCTACTGGTTTTCCGTCTTTTGAGGGAATACCACGGTAAGGAACTAGATTTTGATGCATAATTTCAAAATCTAGATTGACGGTATGATCATTAGAAAGAGCGAATTGAAATGTCGGAGCGAAGAAGTAATCTTCTGAATCAATATTATCAACAAACGAATTTGAGCGACGTACTTCAAAATTCAAACGACCATTAATGGTATCTGTTAGCTGAGTCGAGCTATCAATTGAGCCTGTCACTTTATCATGACTGCCATAACTCGTTGAGAGACGAGTAAACTCTTCACCATTGGCTCGTTTTGTTACTAAATTAATAATACCACCAGCCGATCCTCGTCCGTATAACGCACCTGCAGGACCCTTAACAATCTCGACTTGCTCTACATTTGACAAGCTACGGTATGACTGTAAGTTTCCATCGTCTCGTAATCCATCGCGATAAATATCATTAAGAGCATCAAAACCACGGATCACAAACTGGTCACGGCTTCCTTCGCCTAATGTATTGTTTACTCCAGCCACACCATCTAATGCATCAACTAACCTTACCGCGCCACGATCTTTCATCTCAGTGTCAGTCACAACAGAAACCGACTGTGGTACATCTAACCATTCCGCATCAGACTTACTACCTGAAGTAGGTAACTCTTGCGCATACCCCTTATAGGCTTGAACCTCTACTGCAATTACAGTATCTGTAGATGAATCAGTTTGAATAATATTATCATTTTCTACAGCAAATGCAGAAATGGAGGCCAGTGAAATAGAGACAGCCAAAGGTGTTAGAAGAAAAGAAGGGGGGTTCATTAATTTTTCCTTGATGTGTGTTGTATCAAGGGACTTTACATATATTTACACCACACATCAACAGTAATGGTAATTATTACCATTACTGTTATTAAAATAAACAGTCATCAAGTCAAGCGGAATCATTAATCGAGCTTATGCCGTTTTAAACTCGGTTAAAAATTTGAAACGGACTGAAAAGATTACCTAGAGTTAGTGCGAGACAATATTATACAAATTTTTTGCAATACCTTCTGCAGCCAACATGCCTCTATTCAAGGACCACAACTCTGGAGAAACGTAGATAATTTGATCATTCTTAACAGAATGAAGCATTTTTATTAAAATAGTATTTTCATACCACTCATCCAAGATCGTGTGATTCCCGTAGGCACCGACAAGCAACCAATCAGGGTTAACATTTAGCAAAAGTTCCATGCTCGTTGCTAGATAAGGTGTTACTGTTTCTTTTGGTATCGGGCTTTTAATACCCAAAGCGTTTAATACGCCACCAGTGTAGGATGAAGGACCGTGTAGCCACATTCCTCGAGAGTTAACAATCGCAAATTGCATGGTCTGCGTTAGTTTCATTTCACTAAAAGCTTGACGATAATCGTTCATTATCGCCTTATGCTCACGAATCCTTTTTTTCATCTGCGTATCTTCGAAGACTGCCATGCCTATTTTTTTCGCTGCCTCAAGATTTTCTTCATATGTTTGACTGCGACTCTTTAATAATAAAGTAGGAGCAATACGAGAGAGGTTGCTGTAAATAGAAGAATGACGTTCAAAATCAGCGATAATTAAGTCCGGCTTTAAAGTTGAAATGATCTCTAGATTAGGTTGTGACCTCATACCAAGCGACACCCATGGTTTGAGATGTTTTTTTACTTCAGGTAATAAAATATTCGAATCGTTATCATCTGCAATACCGACAGGAGAAATCCCCACAGTAGCCAATGCATTAGCAAAAGAGAGCTCTAGAACTACAATTCGTTTTGGTACACCAGAAATAGTAAATGTCCCCTGCTCATCTTGAATGTTTAATTCCGCCCAGGTGAAAGGCGATACAAAGAGAATGGTAAAACACACGACCAAAACACATAGACTACGTGACAACATAACAACTACCTTAGCTCAGACTATAAGATGCAAATAATAATCATTGTAATGTATAGCTACTTTGGTGTGTAGTTTTGTATTTCTTAAAAAGTGCATCTTACATAAGGCTTTTCTGCTTAAAATAGCTATTACAGTCGTTTATCGACCATCATGTGAGTTGTGTTGGTAATTGTAGAATAATCCTTATAATAATATTGGGAAGTGTTATCATTAGCTTTTCCATCTATAAGGCCTTGTTTGTGCTGCGCTTTCTTGTCACGATTTCGATATCTTTTTTATTCTGTTTTTCAGCTTATTCACAAGCAGTTACTCTGGCAGACAGTAAAGGCACTTTTACTCTGGATTACATACCTCAGCGCAGTGTTGTTTTAGAGTTTTCATTTGCCGATATTTTAGCGTCTGCTGATGTGAACTCAGTTAGTATTGCAGACGACAAAGATACGGTACGTATTTTACAAGAAGTACGAGGTGTGATTGTTGATTGGAAATCTGTTGGTACTCGTTCACAGCCTAGTCTAGAGGTTATTTCTTCGTTAAACCCTGATTTAATGATTGTAGATATTGGTCGTAATAACCGAATACATCTAGTCAATGGCAATGTTTGGGCTCCCAGTCAAGGTAGCATGGCTGCAGAGCACATAGCTAAAGACTTAATTAATGCACTTAGTCGTTAGACGTATGCTACGTATATTTCAACGCTATTCTTATCTAGGTCGGTGCTTAACACTGATTTTTTTACTTTGCTTATTTTCCTGGTTGTCTTTGTTTTCTTGGTCCATCATTCCTATAAGTGGGCAACAAGCATTTAGTGCATTACTCAGTCCTGATAGAAATATTATCGCTCACAGTATTGTCTTGGATTTACGCTTACCAAGGGTCTTTATCGGCTCAGTGGTTGGTGCTTGCTTTGCCGTCGCGGGTGCGATTATGCAAGGCCTAACTCGCAACCCTCTTGCGTCACCTTCCGTGTTAGGTGTTAATGCAGGTGCCGCATTAGGCATGGCAACCCTTACTGTACTTGCTCCTTCATTTAGCTTATTTGGTACATCCGTAGCAGCCATCTTGGGCGGTGCAATCACTTGGAGCCTAGTCATGTTCTTAGGATCCGCATGGCGAGGTGGTAATGAGTATGGACGTCTCGTGTTAGCAGGGGTTGCCATTTCTGCTTTATGCGCCTCTCTGACTAAGGCCATCATCATCCTGCACGAAGATCAAGCCATTGCGGTGTTAACGTGGCTAGCAGGTAGTCTTGGAAACGCACGATGGGGAGATTGGCAACAATTTTGGCCAATGGCATTGTTTGGCCTAGTTGGCGCACAGCTTATGACCCCAACGTTAAACTTACTAAATTTAGGTGAAGACAGCGCTCGGAATCTAGGCGTAGAACTTGGTTGGGCGAGAATGATTTGCAGTTTATTAGTGCTTGTCCTCGCAGGTGCAGCGTTAAGTGTGGCGGGCTCAATTGCTTTTATTGGTTTACTCGTTCCTCATATAGCACGATTATTTGTTGGACAAGACTATCGTAAGATTTTGCCTGTAGCGGCTATTCTTGGAGCACTACTTGTCGTCATGGCTGACCTTGTGAGCCGTATGATTATATTTCCTCTTGAAACACCTGTTGGTGCTATCTTGGCACTAATTGGTGCTCCATTTTTTATCTACATGGTGAGCAGACGAAAAATATGAAAACGGCTCTGACATCTTGTTTTCTCTGCTTGTTGGTTGGGCTTATTGTTGCTTTAAGCTTATCTCTAGGTGCAGTAAAGTTATCCGTGGAACAAGTGATCAGTGGATTTACATCCTCATCTGAGTTCTATTTCACCATTCATGAATATCGACTACCAAGAACTATTCTGGCTATACTCGTCGGGGGTATGATGGCTCTTTCAGGAGCCTTAGTTCAGGGTGTTATTCGCAACCCATTAGCCTCACCTGATGTATTGGGTATAAGCCAAGGCGCTGGATTGGCAGCCGTATTGTTGATGACGGTATTCCCTTCGATTTCTATATCCTGGCTTCCTTGGGCGGCGTTATCAGGTGGCTTTTTATCTGCATTATTACTTTGGTGTCTATGCGGATCTCACAGTAATGCAATTAAGCTCGCTCTTACTGGCATTGCAATGGCTGCTTTGTACTCGAGTGCTGTAGATTTTCTTATGCTCACGCGCCCACTTGAGATCAATAATGCTTTGTTATGGTTGACAGGAAGTCTGTGGGGAAGAAGTTGGGATCAAATCACCATGTTGTTACCTTGGGTAATTTTGGTTCCTCTTGGTTTTGCTTTATCAAAAAAATTGAATTTAATTAGCCTTGGTGATGACGCAGCCACTAGTCTAGGTCAGTCTATTCCTAAAACTCGGCTCTTAGCTTTAGCCGCTGCAGTTGGACTCACCGCTTCTTGTGTATCAATTTGTGGCCCTATAGGTTTCCTTGGATTGATTGCTCCTCATATTGCACGCCGATTAGTTGGTGGACAACACCAGTTATTACTACCTTGTGCGATGCTGGTTGGCATGATCATTTTATTACTGGCGGATCTCATGGCTCGTATCATTAACCCTCCAATTGAATTATCAGCTGGCATCATGACAGCGATTATTGGCGCACCATACTTTCTTTGGCTTTTGGTTAAAATTAAATAGCAACGATAAGTAATTAGGACAAATACACCCATGTCTCTTAGTACTCACAACGTCTCAGTCGGCTACCATGGCAAGGCTATTGTTAAAGATGTCAGCTTGGCACTTCCTGAAGGAAAAATCATCGCACTATTAGGTCCTAATGGATGCGGAAAATCAACGTTACTAAAGTCTATGGCTCGTATTTTATCTCCTATGAAAGGTGAAATTCATTGGCATGGAAAAAAACTCCACACAATTTCATCACGGTATTTAGCCACTCAACTAGCTTTACTGCCGCAAACACAGCCTATTCCTGATGGCATAACGGTAGAAGACTTAGTCGCCTATGGGCGTAGTCCTTATACTGGTTTTTGGGGAAAACTTACCGCTGAAGATAGAAGCTTTATTATACAATCTATGGAACAAGTTGGCGTTATTCAGTTAAGAAAGCAACTAGTCAGTGAATTATCCGGTGGACAAAGACAACGTGTTTGGCTTGCAATGACCCTGGCTCAGAATACACCTTATTTATTATTAGACGAACCAACAACATATATGGACTTGAGTCATCAAGTAGAGCTTATGGCGCTGTTTAAAACGCTCAATAATAAAGGCAAGACCATTGTGACTGTATTGCACGATATAAACCAAGCCGCTCGTTATTGTGATCATCTAATTATCATGAAAGACGGTGAGATTATTACCCAGGGTAAACCCGTTAATGTATTGACACAAGATATGTTGAAATCTGTATTTTCCTTAAATGCTCAGATCCATCAAGATCCTATCGCTAAAACCCCTATTTGTGTTGTTGAGTAAAGTTTGGGAAGTCCACCTAATAAAGCGTGGGTAAGTGATATTACCTATGTTAGATTTCATGAAGAAGCGAAAGGTGAGATATTTAATTTTATTGAGATGTTCTACAATCCTATAAAACGTCATTCGCATACAGGCGATGTGTCACCTGAAAAGTTCAAAACAATGTATTTTGGGAAGCAATGACTGTCTAGCAAACTCTGGGGAGTCCAGCTAAGTCACTACATTTGAACTTATCTAAGATTCGACACCAAATGGAATAGAGGTCTCTATAGAGTAAATATATGAGTAATAAATCAACAAATCTACGCCGCCTTACTCCATCTATGCCTTGGCTGTTAGCTTTTGAATCTGCAGCAAGAAATCTTAGCTTTACATTAGCAGCCAAGGAACTTTCACTTACTCAAAGCGTTATAAGTAGACACATACAATCTTTGGAAGACTTACTAGAAGTTCAGCTTTTTAATCGAAATGGCAAGCAGTTACAATTGAACGAAGCTGGCGCTATGTACATGCGAGAAGTGAGCAGTGGGTTACAAAGAATACGTAATGCATCACAGAACTTAAACACATATAAATCCACGGCCACGTCAATTAACCTCGCCTGCTTACCTACTTTTGCCGCAAAATGGTTAATGCCGCGCTTAGCAGATTTCTATGTTAAACATCCCAACATTCTTGTGCATATTCATGCAAAAGTTCGCCAATTTAATATGGAATTAGAGGGAATAGACGCCGCTATAAGTGGTGGTGGGCGAGCTTGGCCTGGAATGACATCCTATCCCCTAGTCAAAGGCTACCTAGTTCCAGTAATCAGCCCCACACTGCATGAGAGCATTCCCTTTAATATACCATCTGATGCCGGATTACATACGCTCTTGCAAGTAACGACAAGGCCTGACGATTGGTTCCAATGGTTTTCGGTTCATGACCTATCAACAACCAATATACGTCTTGGCCCTCAATTCGAAATGACTTCCCATGTACTGCAAGCCGCTATCGCTGGAATTGGAATTGCATTGGTGCCTTCTTGTCTTGTAGAAGATGAGCTTGCAGACGGATCATTAATTATTCCTTTCAGCCCGTCAAAAGTAGATGCACTCAAGTATGACTACTCTCTGCATATCACTCCTCACCAAGACCAATCTCCTACTGTGTCGGCCTTACGAGAATGGCTTCTAGAAATGTCTACCCAATAATTAATCCCATCAATAACTAGAAGCGACCCTGAAATATGAATAACTTCACATGCTACTCGATCTTCTAAAATATCTCGAATCCATACCCAGAACTACACACTGCACTGGTCAAGTAACACTATCTACGGCTAGCAGTACTTAAGTATAAAAGCAGCACTTAGTTATAAAACAGCACAGGATTAGAAATTCGGATAATTCGGACCGCCAGCACCTTCAGGGACCGTCCAGGTGATGTTCTGTGCAGGGTCCTTAATATCGCACGCTTTACAGTGTAAACAGTTCTGCGAGTTAATCTGGAAAACCGCTCCAGATTCTCCTTCCGTAACCTCATACACTCCCGCGGGACAGTAGCGTTGAGCAGGCTCGGCGAAAATAGGTAGATTTCGCAATATTGGAAGGCTTGAGTCCTTCAGTTTGAGATGACAAGGCTGATCTTCTTCGTGATTAGTGTTTGAGATAAATACTGAAGACAGTTTATCGAAACTGAGCTTGCCATCTGGCTTGGGATAGTTAATTTTCGTGCATTGGTTCGCAGGCTTCAGCTGAGCATAATCCTGCTTGTCATCATGCAGCGTTATCGGCAACTTACCGCCAAACAGATTCTGGTCAACAAAATTAAAAGCGCCGCCGAGAATCGGTCCGAATTTATGCATCGATGGCCCAAAATTACGGGAGCGAAACAGTTCATCATAAACCCAGCTCGCCTCAAATTTTTCACTGAAACTATTCAGCTCAGAGCCACCTTCATCACCCTCAGCAATAGCTTCAAATACAGCTTCACCAGCCAACATGCCTGATTTCATGGCTGTATGAGTCCCTTTGATCTTACTAAAATTAAGAGTACCAGCATTACAACCGATCAATAATCCACCAGGAAATGTCATTTTTGGTAGGGAGTTAAACCCACCCTTAGTAATGGCACGAGCACCGTACGCTACACGCTTTCCACCATCCAGATGATTCGCCAACACGGGATGATGCTTCAATCGCTGGAACTCATCAAACGGACTAAGCCATGGGTTCGTATAATTTAGATCGACAATGAGACCGACTACCGCCTGATTGTTCTCCAAGTGATATAGGAAAAAGCCGCCAGTAGTATCAGCTTCAAGCGGCCAACCTGAACCATGCACAACTAAACCAGGCTTATGCTTTTCCGGGTCAATATCCCAAAGTTCCTTGATGCCAAGCCCGTAATGCTGGGCATCCGCTTCATTATCGAGTTTAAATTGCTCAATTAACTGCTTACCGAGATGGCCACGGCAACCTTCTGCAAAAAGAGTGTACTTAGCATGAAGCTCCATTCCTTCCATATAGTTCGGCCCTTGCTCTCTTGAAGCCGTCACTCCCATGTCGCCTGTTGCAATACCTTTAACACTTCCTTTAAGAGGGCCATTCTCATGAAACAGAATTTCAGCGGCTGCAAACCCAGGGAATATCTCCACTCCCAAACCTTCGGCTTGTTCAGCCAACCAACGACACACATTGCCCAGACTAACCACGTAGTTATCCAAACTATGCCCAGTGTTATGCATCGTCTTCGGTATCAGTACATTAGGTAGCTTTTGCGCTGCCGTTTCGCTTTTAAGAAGGTAAATCTCATCCGAAGACACTGGCGTATTCAATGGTGCTCCCATTGCCTTCCAATCTGGAAAAAGCTCATCCATAGCTCGAGATTCAATAACAGCACCCGAGAGAATGTGGGCACCAACTTCAGAACCTTTTTCGACAACACAGACAGTAAGCGCCATCGCCTTTTCCTGCGCTTGTTGCATTAAGCGGCAGGCAGCACTAAGCCCAGCTGGGCCGGCACCGACGATGACTACATCAAATTCCATGGATTCACGCATGGGGAAACCTCGTTTACAAATAATGAGCGCGTGACTATGCACGATGATCCGTAAGAGAAAGGATCACCGTCAGCCACATTTGATTTTATAGAGTTTAATTAGAAATTCTGAAGGCGATTTTAGAGCTTAGCTTCCAGTTCAGGTAGAATCTCAAACAGATCCCCTACCAAACCATAATCAGCCACTTGGAAGATTGGCGCTTCTTCATCTTTATTGATCGCCACAATCACCTTAGATTCTTTCATTCCCGCTAAATGCTGGATCGCACCAGAAATTCCCACGGCAATATATAACTCCGGCGCTATAATTTTTCCGGTCTGACCAACCTGCAGATCGTTGCTTACAAAACCAGCATCCACAGCAGCACGAGAAGCACCAACCGCGGCCCCAAGTTTGTCGGCAACCTTTTCAAGCAGATTAAAACTCGCGGCAGAGCCCATCCCTCGTCCGCCGGAAATGACTGTATTTGCTGCCGTTAATTCTGGACGATCTGACTTAACCAGCGCGTCACTAACGAAACGCGAGATACCCATATCGAAGACAGCATCTACAACGTCAGTATTGGCATTACCGCCTTCCGCTTCAACCTTATCGAAAGCGGAAGCCCGAACAGTGATAACTTTGATCGCATCGTGGGAATGAACCGTTGCTATGGCATTACCAGCGTAAATCGGACGCTTAAAGGTATCTGCTGATTCAACAGCAACGATCTCTGTGAGCTGCCCCACATCAAGCAAGGCCGCAACACGTGGCATCGTATCCTTAATGGTACTGCTGGCTGCGGCCATAATATGGCTATAATCAGCAGCCAGTTCAACAATCAAAGCACTTAGGTTTTCCGCCAACCCTTTTTCATAAGCAGCGTTATCAGCCAACAACACCTTGCTGAGGCCCATAATTTTAACCGCCTCATCAACAACACACTGGCAACCGCTGCCTGCGACCAGCATGGTAATTTCGCCACCAAGTTGACTAGCCGCAGTCATTGCGCTTAAGGTCACTGGATTGAGTGTGTTATTGTCGTGTTCAGCAATTAGTAAAATACTCATCCCAATCTCCTTAGAATAACCTTGGCTTCATTTTTCAGCTTATCAATGAGTGCATCAACACTATCAACCTTAATACCCACTTGGCGCTGGGCTGGTGCTTCTACTCTTAATTGAGAAATATGCTTCTTAAGATCCACGCCCAAGTCTGCTGGCGTTTTTACTTCCATTGGTTTTCGCTTGGCTTTCATGATGTCTGGTAATTTGGCGTAACGTGGCTCATTTAGCCGTAGGTCTGTAGTAACAATTGCTGGCAGAGTTAATGATAAAGTTCGTAGACCACCATCCACTTCGCGAGTTACTAACGCCCTGCCATCTTCAATCTTGACTTCAGAAGCGAAAGTGCCCTGAGGCCAGCCTGTCAAAGCGGCGAGCATCTGACCAACTTGGTTATTATCGGAGTCGATAGATTGCTTACCTAGGATGACCAATCCAGGCTCCTCCGCTTCTACAATCTTAGTGAGGAGTTTAGCCACGTTTAATGGCTCTGGCTGCGTCTCCGTTTCGATATGTATGGCACGATCCGCACCAAGTGCCATGGCAGTACGCAGCTGCTCTTGAACAGCATTAGGACCGATTGAAACCACCACAATTTCAGAAGCCACACCAGCTTCTTTTAGACGGATTGCTTCTTCAACCGCAATTTCGCAAAAGGGATTAAGTGACATTTTAACATTCGTCAAATCCACATCTGAGTGATCAGTCTTTACGCGTACTTTAACGTTGTAATCAATAACGCGCTTGACGCTAACAATAATTTTCATAAAAATATCTCGGCATTCTTATTTGAGTGAATTAGCGTTTACCTTAGAATTATTTACTTTCAAAAATCTAAATTTAAATTCATTTTAAATTAGTGTTTATCCGGTAAAACTTTTCCACGATTTAATAAACCTTTCGGATCCATTACTTCTTTTAGCTTCATCATCAGCGCTATTTCACCAGGGTTTCTAGATATATTTAAATGATTCTTTTTCTTTAAGCCTATTCCGTGTTCCGCTGAAATAGACCCACCTATTGCTTGCAGCGGTTTATAAACTAAATCTTCAATTATAATGCGCATTTCCTCATTAACTTCTCCCGTAGAAATTGAGACATGCAAATTACCATCACCTAAATGTCCAAATACAACCACTTTGGCATCTGGCCAGATATCTCTCACTGAAATTTCTAACGCATTAACATAGGTATTCATGTCTACAATCGATAAACTAATATCAAAAACAAAACGTGGAGCAATTAACTCTGAAAGCCCTTCTATATCCTCTCGAATGGCCCAAAGGCGATCACGTTGTGCGTCTGAGTTTGCTACTACGGCATCGCTTAAAAGCTCTTTTTCAAAAGCCGATGTAATCGCCTGCTCAAATCGTTGCGCTGTCTCTGCTTGGTCATTACCCAAACTCTCTATCAATACATAAAAAGGAGAACTTGTACCCAGAGGGGGATTATGACGACCGCTTTCTTCCGTCAATAATGCATAATAACTGCGCCACATCACTTCAAATGCGCCGAGCTCTCCTCCTAAAGTTTGTCTCATGTGCTGCAGTAACCCAATGAGATTTTCAAAGCTGTCGCAAGCGACTAGAGCCGTTTGTGACGCAGACTGCTGTGGTTGCAATTTGAGAACCGCACGGGTAACGATTCCAAGTGTTCCTTCACTTCCGATGAACATATGTTTTAAGTCATAACCAGCGTTATTTTTAAGCATATTATTCATTGAGCTGACCACTGAACCGTCAGCCATTACCACTTCAAGGCCTAGCACTTGATCACGCATCATGCCGTAGCGAATAACTCTGATACCGCCCGCATTCGTCGCAATATTGCCACCGATAGTGCAAGATCCACGAGCCCCCAAATCCAACGCGAACTGCATCCCGATTTGCTCCGCAGCTTCTTGAACAACTTGGAGTGGCGCCCCTGCCTGGACGGTCAAAGTGCCGCCCACAGGATCTACCGATTCAATTTCAGTCATACGCTCAAGCGAGATAACCAACTCATTCGATGCGGCTACAGCGCCGCGCACCAAGCCCGTCAAACCACCATGTGTCACGACTGGCTGATCTGCTTCGTAACACAAAGCCATTACCTGTGATAACTGATCAACATTAGCAGGCCTAACAAGCGCTAACGCCAAACACGGCTCTCTTGTAATCCAATCTGCTGATCGTGCACGGACATCCTCACCACGTAGGATGTTTTTTTCACCTACTACTCTTTCTATGGCATCCAATAAAGTATCCATATAAATCCTCAATCCTATAATAAGTGTGAATATAAAATCTTTATAAATAGGCAAGGTTAACCCTTACCAGAAAAGGAAATTAATCATTGAGCTTTTGAATTAATTCTTTAAATCAGAACAATAACTTTTTATTTATTTCTATAAGAAAGCCATCGTTTAACAGAAAAGATAATTGATACAACTGTAAGTGTGATAAAGAACCATGTAATCGGCCCTCTAAAGAAAATAGACATATCATAGTTACCAATTAACAAAGATCTTCTAAGATTATCTTCGAACATAGGCCCTAATATGAATCCAATTAAAAAAGGTGCAGTAGCAATCCCCGTTTTATTGAATATATAACCTAAAACACCAAATCCCATCATTAACCAGATATCAAATGTATTGTTATTGACTGCGTAGGCGCCATATACACAAAACATCACAATAATGGGGAATAAGATTTCCTTTGGAATATCTGCGATTTTTGAAAAGTACTTTATTGCGCCAAGCCCAACAACCAATAAAAACAAGGAACTGACCATGATTCCTATGAAGAGCGCGTAGATGAGTGACAGGTTATCTTGGAACATCAAAGGACCCGGTGTCAGCCCATGAACCATGAATGCCCCCAGAATAATCGCCGTTACCACATCTCCAGGAATCCCAAGAGAAAGCAAAGGAATCATAGTCGCCCCTGCTACACCATTGTTTCCTGCTTCAGCGGCTGCAACGCCCTCTATTTCACCTTTACCAAAGTTCTCTCGATTTGGAGATTTTCTTCGCGCTTCACTGTAAGAAATAAAAGCTGCTGCGGTCGCACCACTACCTGGAATAGCACCAATGATGACGCCAATGAAACTGCCTCGAACAATTGTTTTAAAACATCTTTTGAACTCACTCCAAGAGACCTCTTTACCGCTTGCATTAATAACGATTTTTGATGCGACTTTTCGTTGGTAAAAATCAATCACTTCAGGGATGGCAAAAAGACCAATTAGCAACGGAACGAACGAGATCCCATCCATCAAATTGTAGTCATCAAAAGTAAACCGTTGAGACCCATAGACAGGATCCAAACCTATTAAGGAAATCATGATCCCTAATGTAGCCGCCAAAAAACCTTTGAGAATAGAAGCCCCTGATAAAGACACTATGATGGTTAGGGAGAAACAGATGAGCCAAAAGAATTCCGGAGCACCAAAGTTTAAAGCGATTTTCGCAAGGTACGCCGCAAAAAATATCAGTGCAATATTAGAAATAATATCGGCTACCACAGATGAATATAGAGACATTTTTAGCGCTTTCTTCGCCTCGCCATTCTGCGCCATAGGATAGCCATCCAGTAGCGTACAAGCAGAAGCAGGTGTGCCTGGTGTACGGATCAATATTGCTGTTATTGATCCGCCATACATACCACCTTTGTATATCCCCACCAGTAATAGTATCGCTGAGACGGGCTCCATTGAGAATGTAAAAGGCAACGCTAACGCCACCGCCATGGTTGTTGTAAGTCCAGGGATAGCACCAATCACCACCCCTAAAAAAACACCGATAGCAATTGCAATGAAGTTATCCCACACAAAAAAGAGCGCTAAAACTTCTGAAAAATTTTCCATAAAACAATCCTAAATATACTCAAGAATCTTATTTAATAAGGCATTGCAGGTAATGGCACACCTAGAACCTTGGTAAACAATAAAGTGATAGCAACAGGGATAATGACTGCGAGGCTGTATATCCATTTATTTCGAATTGGGTGAGCAGCAAAGAGTATAAGAGTGGCTAAGACGCCACTAAATATGGAACCAAATAGCTCAAATAAAGACAAATAGACCAATAACGCCAGAGCCATTAACAAAAACCGTGAAGCGGGGCCCTCTTCAGAACCATCGGCTTCCTTATTGTCTTTATTCTGACTGAATAAGCCTTGGATAATCAGCAAAATCGCTATTAGAACAATCAACCACCCCATGTAACGAGGTAGCCAGCTTGGAGACATCATAGGGTTCTGAACCATTGCTGGCTCAGTTACATAGTGAGGAACAAGATAAAATAGCAATATACAAGCGAAGGCCAGCATCACACTGCCAACCATGACTGTCGAAATATCAGCGGATGATTGCTTAGAACCTTTGAACATTTTCAGGTACCTTAATTAAGCTTATTATTATTTAGAGAGGTAAGAAAAATCCTACCTCTCTCGGTAACCACATTACTTCTGACGAACACCTGCTTCTTCGGCAACCATTTTCCAGCGTTCAACTTCTGAAGCGATAAACGATTTGAACTCCACACCAGAAACAGTGCTCGGCTCAGCGCCCATTTTTTCGATGAATTCAGTAAACTCTTTTCTTTCTTTCACGCGCTGTAATGCCGCTTGCAAGACCACTACCCCTTCATCCGGAAAGTCATTTCCTGCAATTATTCCATTCCATATCGTTGTCACAAATCCCCCCAATTCATAACCTTCCGTTTCTATAACCGTTGGTAGATTAGGTAATACTTTGAAACGAGTGCTTGAAGTGACGGCAAGAGCTTTCAAGCCACCAGATTGGATATGAGGAAGAACGGTAGATGCGTTTTCAAATGAGACATCAACATCACCACTTAAAAGAGCAGGTAGTGCTGCGCCACTGCCAGGAAATGGAACCGCAGTAAGTTTTGTTTTAGTCAGTGTTTTGAATAACTCCCCAGACATATGTACGGAGCTGCCTACCCCAGGGTGACTGAAGGTCATAGGCTTCGATTTAGCCGCGGTAATAAATTCTGCAACGCTGTTGTACGAACTATTAGAAGGCACAACCATAATATTCGGAGCATCAAGCAGCTTCTCGATAAACTTGAAGTCGTTTACAGCGTCATAAGGAAGATTAGGATAGATAGAAGCACCAATCACATGTCCAGGTGAGGCCATCAAAATGGTGTGATCCGCATTACGACCACCACGAGCAAGTCGCCCCGTCGCTACCGTTGAACCAGCACCAGGTCGGTTCTCTACAATGACATTTACATCCAGTTCATTTTGCAATAGATCCGCCACTCGACGCGACAGTACATCCGTATTGCCACCCGCAGAATACGGCACTATAAGATGAATGTCCTTCGTTGGCCAATCAGCATAGACTGAGCTTGACCCCAACCCCATAACAACACTTGAAGTAGCAAGGGAAATCGCGATAACAGCATTCTTAATCTTCATTTTTTTGCCTCTTTTGTTTTTGTTTCGGCTTTGGATTTTATTTATATGTTCGATACACATACACATACTCTTAAAAATAAAAGCATAAGGCAACATCAAAATATGAACGCCCATCATGCATTTTATGAATACATGATTTCTTTCAAGTCCCTTCTTCTCTCTTAAAAACATTCATAGAAAAATCAATAAAAATTAAGGAAAAAATAAAAAAAACTCAATAAAAACAAAAATCAATACCTTAAAAACCTAAAAACCCATATCGATAGCTATAGCTATAGCCTCAAAATTCGCCTCAGGACCAAGGTACCTCTAGCATTAAAATATGTTGAGTTTCATATCTGTCATTCAAATTTAGAATGACGTTATGCATATAAATCGCTTTATTTTATGCACTCCTCTACTCCAAACTGTTTCATGTTAAAGGCTCAAATGAGCGTGTTCGTCCGCAGACTAAAAAATCCAATTAAATAATTCTGAAAGGTTTTTAACCATGCAGTCAAAAAATGAGAGTTTTGTTAATCCATCTGAAATCCGTGCACAATTTTCTAAGCACATGTCTGATATGTACCGAAAAGAGGTGCCTCTTTATGGTGACCTACTCACCTTAGTAGAAGACACAAATCAAGAAGTACTAGAGAAATCAGCAAATACTAAAGCTCATTTAGAACGAACTGGCGAGATGAAACGCCTATCAATGGAACGTCATGGTGCTATTCGTGTAGGCACACCATCTGAGCTTTCAACGATACGTCGCCTTTTTGCCGTCATGGGAATGGAGCCAGTTGGATACTACGATTTAACACCTTCTGGCGTACCAGTGCATTCTACAGCGTTTCGCGCGGTACATGAGGAAGATTTACAAATCAGTCCTTTTCGAGTTTTCACATCGCTACTTAGACTCGAATTGATAGATAACCCAGAGACGCAACAACTCGCCGCAGACACACTGGCTAAACGACAGATATTCACTCCGAGAGCATTAGAACTAATCGAACAGTGCGAACACGACGGTGGACTGAGCCAAGCTGATGCTGAGACTTTCATTGATGAAGCGTTAGAAACGTTTCGCTGGCACACGACTGCAACCGTCACAAGTGACGAATATAAAAGACTACATGATCAGCACAGATTGATTGCGGATGTGGTTGCCTTCAAGGGACCTCACATCAACCACTTGACCCCTCGCACACTAGATATAGACCAAGTTCAAACTCAAATGCCAGCTCGAAATATCACACCGAAAGCCGTTGTAGAAGGCCCACCACGTCGTAATTGCCCTATTTTACTGCGCCAAACTAGCTTCAAAGCTTTGCAAGAAAAAGTGACATTCAGTGACCAAGGCAGTGAAGCAGGCAGCCACACTGCTCGTTTTGGCGAAATTGAACAACGTGGTGCGGCTTTAACTCCAAAGGGTAGAGCACTATATGACGAATTACTGAACGCTAGTCGGTCTGAATTGAAAGAGTTTCCTAATGAGGAAAACGCACAACGCTACACAGAAATACTGGAAAAACACTTTTCTCAGTTCCCAGACAATCATAAAGAAATGCACGATCAGAACCTTGCTTACTTCCGCTATTTTGTAACAGATAAAGGCTATGAAGCATTGAACAATACGACATTACCAACCAACTTAAAGGACCTGATTAGCACGGGTTACATCGAGTACGAGCCGCTAGTATATGAAGACTTCCTACCTGTTAGTGCTGCTGGAATCTTCCAGTCGAACCTCGGAGATAATGCTCAAACACACTACAAAATTTCATCCAATCAAACAGAGTTTCAAGGTTTCCTTGGAAAAGAAGTGCTAAATGAACTAGCTCTTTATGCTCATACGCAAAAGCGATCAATAATCAAATGCGGCGAAGCACTCAATCTTGCACAGCTTAAAGCTTAATATCAAATAACGAAGTCGAATCCAAACCACCTGTTTGCAATGCATTCATGAACATTGCAAACAGTCCAACCACATGTAAGTACACCTCGGATCAAGTGAATTATTTTGCTCATTGGGGATGAAAAATGACTAAAAAATATGACTTATTTTGATTAGAAAATAAGCTCAATACAGGATTTTTAGCTGTGCTAAATAGAGGGAACATGCGAATAAGTCCCTCTCATGAGATAATCGCGTTTTAAGTCTTCGAGTCTCAACCATGTCACACCAACTCACCTTTGCCGACAGCGAATTTAACAACAAACGCCGTAAAACACGTAAGGAAACTTTCCTTTCTCGCATGAATGAGTTGATGCCTTGGGATCAACTCGAAGCGGTTATTGAGCCGTTTTATCCTAAACCAGGGAATGGCAGAAGACCTTATCCGCTATCAACAATGTTCCGCATTCACTGCATGCAACATTGGTACAACATAAGTGATCCAGCGATGGAAGATGCCTTGTATGAGATTGCTTCTATGCGCTTGTTTGCTGACTTGTCGTTAGATAAACCGATCCCCGATCACACTACCATCATGCATTTCAGGCATTTATTAGAGAAACACAAACTCTCGCGCCAGCTCTTTTAAAGAAGTGAATAGATGGCTGTCTGACGCAGGTATTTATCTCAAAGAAGGCA
>CAXBGJ010000023.1:0-26330 GCA_963975045.1 uncultured Marinomonas sp.
AACGTTATTTCAAAAAAGAATTGTTAAAGATCCAAGCATGTCTTCGCGTGTTTTGGTTAAAAAGAGCAGACAATACGCTCAACTTAATCAAAACGAACGCAGCAGAATTGCTTGACGATCATAGAGGCGTTGAACCACCTGATCCCATCCCGAACTCAGAAGTGAAAAGCGCCATCGCCGATGGTAGTGTGGGAGATCCCATGTGAGAGTAGGTCGTCGTCAAGCTTAAATTAAGAGAGCCCTGATAGCTAACGCTGTCAGGGTTTTTTTTGGCTCAAGAAAAGTGGCTGGAAGAAAGTGCTTAACTCAGTGTGAAGGGCTGATAGAAAACACTGAGAAAGGAAGCCTATCGTGATGTCGCACAATGATTAAATGTACTAGCTTAGCCCAGAGTTTGGTTGCCTACATAGGCTCACCAGTTTTTCTTAAGTTGGTAAGTGAGGGGTAGGTGTTTGGTAGGCTCAGCGAAAATGAAAAATCCTGATAGGGCGATCTATCAGGATTTTTACTTATACAGTGTGTCAAAATAACGCTAGTCTTTGGTTGTTAATAACTTCGGCATATATCCACTTCGTTTATCACTTTATTTCAATGAGTGTTCAACGAACGTGTTTGTTCAATTACGACTTAGACAATCACCATCTAAGTATTTTCGTTTGTTTCAAGGTCTAATACAGAGGGGTCGATAAAGTACTCTCGCATCAAGTTTTTCATTTGATCTTTGTTGGCTGAAAGTTTAATACCGCAACGTGCGCCGGAGGAATGCAACTTCACACTACGTATGATTCCTTCAAAATTATTTTTTTTCTTATTATTGTTCACAATGATGACTGAACATTGTGTGTCTTTAAGGTTTTCAATTGGTTGTGTACTTGTAATTTCGAACATAACCCCAGTTAACGAAATATCTTTAATTAAGCCTGAAAACATCTGACCATTAGGTAACTTTAATTGTGCAGACAGTAATGTCGGTATACGAGTTTGGGATCGTAGTGAAAATAGCTGTACTTGTTTAGGGTAGCTAATAAATAAAAGTCGAGTAGGTCGAAATGAGATAGTTAATAGTGGTTGACGAAAAGCAATAATTTGACCACCGTCGCCTTCTATTAGCGCTCTAACTACAACAGTGACACCGTCAAGTAAGTAGTCTGCAGCTTTAGGCAATCGGGTTGCACTAGGATAATTTAAAATAATGAATTGGTCTTCTAATAAGCCCACAAACTCTGTTTTTACACGTTTGCTACCAGTTAATGTCAAAATTTCTAAATCAACCATAGTCCCCGTGGTTAATTGGTGAAGCTTATCTATGTTTGTCCTTTTCATATTTCTTTCCAATAGAAAATTATTATTCGTTAGTCTTCTTATGCAAACCAAAATCTAGATGTAAAGAACTACAAAGTGAAGTAGTAAACATAAGGCGTCAAACTTCGCCTCTATTAATTGTTAGCGTACAAATAGATGTGAAAAATATATAGCTTCTATAGTCTTATTGAATAAGGCTATAGGCAAGTAAATAGCACGAGAAAGCACTGTTCTATTAAGCTCTTTTATTGATTGTAAATAAAGTCAAAATATACAGCAACTTCCATTTTTCTGGGCTTGTAGTGTGGTTTTAGGGAATATGATGAGAGGGGTTATGCATAAAAAAGCCCTCGCTAAGAGGGCTTAAGGGATTTTTCTTTAACGGGTATTGTCTGTTAGTTCATTGAGTAATACACGTTGAGCACTTCTGTATTCACCTTTTCTTGGTTTAGATAGCTGGTAGGAGCCATCGCTTTGTAGAATCCAGCTTTGAGTATTGTCTGTTAGGTAATACTCAAGTTCCTTTTTCACCCGACGAGTTTGTTTATAATCTTGTAGAGGAAAAGCGACTTCAATACGGTTGTTTAAGTTTCGATCCATCCCGTCTGCACTGGATAGATAGACCTGCGGATTGCGGTTATTATAAAAATAGTAAACACGAGTGTGTTCAAGGAATCGTCCTATAATACTTCGTACTCGGATATTAGAGGATATTCCTTTTATTCCAGGACGTAGCGTGCAGATGCCTCGAATAATTAAGTCAATCTTAACGCCAGCTTGCGAGGCTTTATAGAGAGACTGCACAAGTTTTTGTTCAGTCAGGGAGTTTACTTTAATAATGATCCGCGATGGTTCCCCTTTTAGTGCATTTTCTGCTTCATTGTTAATCATCTCGAGCAGACGATCTCTGAGAGTAAATGGCGCGTGCAATAGTTTTTTAACCTTCAGCTCTTTACTCATTCCTGTGAGTTGCTGAAATACACGATGAACATCTTCGCCAATATCCTTATTACATGTCATGAAGCTGTAGTCTGTATAAAGCCTAGCATTGCCAGCGTGATAGTTACCGGTCCCTAAATGAACGTAGCGCGTAAGGTCTGTGCCTTCCCTGCGCACGATAAGAATCATTTTTGCATGAGTCTTATGGCGAACGACGCCATAAACAACAATGGCGCCAGCATCTTGTAAACGGCTTGCTAAAGCTAAGTTTTCGGCTTCGTCAAATCGAGCTCTTAACTCAATAACGACTGTCACTTCTTTACCGTTACGGGCAGCTTCTACAAGGGCGTTAGCAATTGGGGAGCGAGCACCAGTTCGATAGAGTGTTTGGCGAATCGCTACAACGCTTGGGTCTTTAGCGGCTTCACTCAGAAAATCGATGACAGGTGAAAAACTCTCAAATGGGTGCATGAGTAGATAGTCTTGCTGGCGAATCGCTTCAAATAATCCTCCAGAGCTGGCCAATTTTCTTGGTAAGCCTGGTGAGAAAGGAGGGTACATAAGATCTGGGCGATCGACCAATTCAAGTACTGCCATAAGACGGCTTAAGTTGACTGGGCCATCAATGCGATACAAATCTTGCTGCTCTAAATCAAACTGTTTGAGTAAAGAATCAACAATATGTAGAGGGCAATTTTCAGCGATTTCTAATCGCACAGAACTGCCATAATGTCGGCTTTGTAATTCTGTACGCAAGGCGCCAGCTAAATCGACACCGATATCATCAGAGTCAACTTCTAAGTCTGCGTTACGTGTCAGGCGGAACTGAAAGCAGCCTTTGACTGTCATGCCTGGAAATAATTGATCGGCATGAGCATGAATAATAGAAGATAGAAAAACCAGATTGTCCCCACCTTCACAAACATCATCTGGGAGCTTGACTAAACGCGGCAATGAACTTGGTGCCGGTACGATAGCGAGACCATTCTCTCTGCCAAAGGCATCTCGCCCTTCTAGTTCAACGACGAAGTTAAAGGTTTTGTTTGCTAATCTAGGGAATGGATGTGCTGGATCAAGTCCAATTGGGCTAATGATCGGAAGCACGTCGTTTCGAAAATATCGTTTTACCCAAGCGGCTTGTTTTTCATTCCACACGGTACGTCGGATAAACTTAACGTTTTCTTTGGCAAGTTTTGGCAAGATAATGTCATTAAGAATACGATATTGACGGCGTACTAACTTATGAGCATGTTCGCTGATTAAGCCTAAAACTTTCTTGGGATGCATACCATCCGGTCCGTTTTTCTCACGGCTGTATTCTAGTTGGCTTTTTAAACCAGCGACTCGAATTTCAAAAAATTCATCCATGTTTGAGCTGAAGATACACAGAAACATCAACCGATTTAGGATCGGATGATTTTCATCCATTGCTTGTTCAAGTACTCGAGCATTGAATTGTAGGTGACTTAATTCACGATTAAAGTAGAGTTCTGGATCTGCTAAGTCGATTTCTTCTGGCAAGCGCTCTTCGATAGCGATCTTATTCGGATCTTGTGGTTGCTCAGGTATAGGTTCTAAAACCAGTTCCGCATCTAATTCGGTACGCTGGGTAGAGGCCGATTCTTTTTTTTCTAATTCGTTCACAGACTGCTCAGACATGTGCTTCTATTATCTCCAAATACCGTTTAATGATGATGTTGGTATCTTTGTTCTTTTTGCCTACAGCATGTAAGCATGTCATAACAAATTACACCAACGCAGCCTGCTGGTCACCGATTCTGTGTGTTTATTTAAACGAAAAGCGTAGGGCTTCTAGTTTTTCAACAGACGTGCTGCATCTTTTGCAAAATAAGTAAGGATGCCATCTGCACCTGCACGCTTAAATGCGAGGAGAGATTCCATCATCACCGTGTCTTTATCTAACCAGCCATTTTGGAAGGCGGCCATATGCATGGCGTACTCTCCGCTTACTTGATAAGCAAAGGTAGGCACTTCAAGCTCTGTTTTTACTCGACGAACAATGTCTAGATAAGGCATGCCAGGTTTTACCATGACCATATCGGCGCCTTCATCTAAATCTAGCATAACCTCACGAATGGCTTCGTTTGAGTTTGCTGGATCGATTTGGTAGGTGAATTTATTGCCTTTACCTAGATTACCGCTTGAGCCTATCGCATCACGAAATGGGCCATAATACGCAGAAGCAAATTTGGCAGCGTAAGCCATGATCAAAGTATCAATAAAACCTTCGGCTTCGAGTTCGTTGCGAATTTCGCCAATGCGACCATCCATCATATCCGATGGTGCAACGACGTCTGCGCCCGCTTTGGCGTGTGATAAGGCTTGTTTCACCAGTGTGTCAACGGTGATGTCATTTAGAACATAACCAGAGTCATCGATGATGCCATCTTGACCATGAGTCGTGTAAGGATCTAGAGCAACATCGGTTAGTACACCAAGTTCAGGGAATGCATCCTTTAATGCTCGAACTGCGCGTTGCACCAATCCATTCGGGTTATAAGCCTCTTCGGCGAGTAAGGATTTTTTATCACCGGTGATAACAGGAAATAATGCGATTGTTGGAATGCCGAGTTCGACTAGCTCTTTTGCTTCTTTTAGTAGTATGTCGATAGAAACTCGTTCAATATTTGGCATAGAAGGAATCGCTTCGCGTACGTTGCTTCCTTCGATAATAAACATAGGATAGATTAAATCATCTGCTGTTAGGCGATGTTCGCGCATTAGGCGTCGAGAAAAATCATTTTTACGCATTCGGCGCATACGAGTGTATGGAAATGTCATCCAATATCTCTCCTTTTACTGTGTATGAATTTACGTGAGAATTATGACAATATTAAGTCAGTGCTAGCTTAAAAGCTTCGTATAACAGAATTCTTTACGTATTTCTAATGCTGAGTCTTTTATTCGTGCTTTTTGTTCTTCTATAGCAGTAGTGCTTCGGCTTCTTCTAGTTCTTCTTGTGCCTCGAACCAAGCTTCTTCACTTTCTGCGAGCGCTTTCTTCCATTTAGCTTCATCGTTTAATAAGCTTTGCAGTTTGTCTCGTTGCTCTGCCTCATAAAGTGTTGCATCAGACATCGCGTCTGAGATTTTATCTAGATGTTCTTGAGCTGTTTGTACTGCCTTTTCAAACCGCTCACTTTTTTTATGAAGAGGGCGTAATTTTTCACGCATTTCTGCAGCTTTTCGACGTTCTTCTTTACGATCGGTTTTTTCAATTTTACCCGTATTCAATTCGCCTTTTTCAGCTTGCGCAGCACTGACTTGTCTTGCCTGTAACCAAGCGTGATAGGCGGGCAAATCCCCGTCGAAGGCTTGTATCTGATTGTCTGCGACGAGATAGAATTCATCGACTGTACTGTTGAGTAAATGGCGATCATGAGACACCAATAAAATGGAGCCAGGGAATTCTTGTAGTGCTTCAGTTAATGCTTGGCGCATATCTAAATCGAGGTGGTTAGTCGGTTCATCGAGCACTAATAGATTGGGTTTTGTCCAAGAGATTAGTGACAGAGCCAGACGTGCTTTTTCACCACCAGAAAAACCTTTTACGGCTCGTAGAGCATCGTCACCGACAAACCCAAAACCGCCTAAATAGCGGCGAATGTCACTCTCCAAAACTTTAGGCGACAGTCGTTGAATGTGTAATAGCGGCGAAGCCTCTAGGTCGAGTGCACTCAACTGATGCTGTGAAAAATATCCTATTTTTAGGTTTTCACCAGCAATGCGATCGCCAGAAAGAAGGTTAATTTCGCCCACAATGGATTTTATCAGCGTGGATTTCCCCGCGCCATTTGGCCCTAATAAGCCAACACGCTGACCATCTCGAAGCGCAAAATTGGAGTTGCCTAGCTGAATCGTCTTTGCGCCGGATTCTGAGGTATAGCCTAAGTCTGCTTGCGATAAATTAATTAACAGCTGTGAGGTTTTGTCCGCGACAGGAATGGAGAACTGAAATTGAGAGTCGATATGAGCAGGACCGATAATCTCCATTTTTTCAAGCATTCTTAAGCGGCTTTGCGCTTGTTTGGCTTTGTCTGCTTTGAAACGAAAGCGATCGACATATTGCTGAAGGTGAGCACGTTTTTCTATCTGTTTTTCATGGTTGGCTTGTTGTTGAGCAAGGTGTTCGGCTCGTTGGCGCTCATAATTGGAGTAGTTGCCTTTATAAAGCACGAGTCCCTTTTTATACAAATGAACAATATGGCTGCAAATGCCGTCTAGGAAATCTCGGTCATGGGAAATCAGTAATAAGGTGCCGGGATATTGGCGTAACCAGTTCTCCAGCCACATTACTGCGTCTAAATCCAAATGGTTGGTAGGTTCGTCGAGTAAAAGGACGTCGGAAGGGCACATTAATGCTTTGGCAAGATTAAGGCGAATTCTCCAACCACCGGAAAAATCAGACACCGGTCTGTGCATGTCGGTCATTTTGAAGCCCAAACCTTGTAGGAGCGTTTCGGCTCTGGAGTGAGCGGTGTAGCCCTGAGCGTTTTCAAATTCGCCTAGCCAGTTTGCATGAGCGTGATCGTCACCGTTGGCCTGCGATTTAGCAATATTACTCTCTATCATGCGCAGCCTATCATCACCGTCTAGGCAATAATCCAATGCTGAGCGTTGTGTTTCCTCAACTTCTTGTGCCATAAAAGCAATACGTCGCTGACCCGGGAGAATAACCTCACCGGTATCGGCATGCAATTCACCCTTGATCATGGCAAATAAGGAAGATTTTCCTGCGCCATTAGCGCCAATAAGACCGACTTTTTGACCTTCGAAAATAGTAAGGTCGGCATCTTCTAATAAAAATTGAGTACCGCGTTGTAAGCTAACTTCAGAAAATTGGATCATAAAAACTAAGAATCTCTTACCTCTATTATGAGGAGTAAAATTAGGCGCTTCATTATTGAATACAATGTGGAACATTTTAGAGTGCTGTCAACGTAAACGAAATAGCAAGCGTGCATATTCCCAGTTAATACACGGTTTAAAGTAGATGATTGGGTTGCTCAAGGGTAAAATAGCGGTAATATTAATTTGAACTTTTTTACTCAGGCTTTTGACTGGGCAAGGTGTGCTTTGTGAATAATGTAACCATCAACGAAATACAACGCTTTTCATTCGATAATACCAATGTCCGTGGTGAGCGCGTGTTATTAAATAGTGCTTATCAAGAGATTATTAAGCGTAAGCAATATCCACTGTCACTAGAAAAACTTCTGGGTGAATTTGTGGCGGCCATTGCACTATTAAGAGATATTGTGAAAATAGATGGCGTGCTTTCTATTCAGGCTAAAGGGAATGGTTTTTTATCAACACTCATGACGGAATGTGATGAGCATCAGAACCTCCGTGGTATAGCGCAATGGGATGAAAGCCAAGATGTTCCTGACACATTCTCTTTAAAAGATGTCTTGGAAGGTGGTTACTTGGCGATAACGATTCAGCCGCGTAATGGTCTACGTTATCAAGGAATCGTCGAGATTGTCGGCGATACTTTATCAGAATGTCTTGAGCAGTACTTTTCTCAATCGGAGCAACTGCCTAGCCGAGTTTGGCTGGCAGCGAACGGCGCTCAATGTGGCGGTTTATTTTTACAGCGCCTACCACTAGAGCAGGCGAAAGAAGGAGATGAAGACGCTTGGGAGCGTTTTACTCATCTTGCTTCTACAGTAAAAGAAGAAGAGTTACTTGGCCTTGAAACTGAGTTGTTATTGCATCGTTTGTATCACGAAGAAGAAGTTCGCCTTTATGACACTAAACCAATGCAGTTTGGTTGTTCATGTTCTCGTCAACGTACACTGGACGCCGTTATGTCACTGGGCTCTGAAGAAATTCGAGAACTCTTGATTGAACAAGGCAGTGTGAAAGTAGATTGCCAATTCTGTGCTGAGAAATACGAATTCACGGAAGATGATTTGACAGATATGCTAGGCGATCAAGCCAAAACACACTAGGTTTTAAACGTGGCGTGATTCACAAGGTCGCGCCACGATATTATGCCGATGACCTGTTCTTTATCATTTATGACAGGAAGACAAGAGATGTCCGCACGCTTAAACCAGGCGACGATCTCTTCTATAGACGTTTCTGCTTTTACTGAGATTGGTTGGCGCGTCATTACTTGATGTGCCGCATGATTCAGTGTTTCTAAATCTCTAGGTTGCTCGGAAGCACTGTCAATAAAAGGGCTTATAAAACGTAAAAGGTCTCTGTCTGAAATAATACCGACAAGCTTACCTTTTTCGGTGACGGGCAGGTGATGAAAGCCATTGTTTACCATTATTTTTCTTACATTAGGCAAACGCTCATCCATGTCGACGCAGATGACATTGGTTACCATGATATCTTGTGCCTTCATCGTCATGCTCCCTCAGGTTCTGGATTAAGAGGATTTAGTATATTTATACCGAACATTATTATTTAGATATAGTAGAAAAATAAAAGCATGTTTTTTATTAATGTCGTTAACATCGCCTTTCTTGCTGCTAAAGTCAATAAAATGAGAGGCATCTTGAAAACTGGAATGTGCAGATACCTACATTCTTACACTAAGGCCTCAAGACATTGTCTTTAAAATCCGTATAATTAAGCAACACCTGTTCAGTATCCTTTAACGCATTATATTTTAGTGTAGACAGGGATACTGAGAAGAGTGTGAAGAAAGCAAAGCAGTACCCTCTGACACATTTACTGCTGGCCAAAAGCCTCCTTTCTAAATCACTCTCAAATTCACAATTGGCTATGACACGGCGAAATCATATGACCTCAAGTTCTGTAGACGTTTTACTAGTCGGGGGAGGTGCTATGAGCACCACTCTAGGCGTGTTACTAAAGCAATTGGACCCTAGCATAACCATGATGATGGTTGAGCGATTGGGCAGCATCGCAAAAGAAAGTACGGATGGCTGGAACAATGCTGGAACAGGCCATGCTGCCTATTGCGAGCTTAATTATACTTCTGAAAATGAGGATGGCTCTGTCAATATAGACAAGGCTGTGGATATTAATGCGGCCTTTGAAATCAGTCTTCAGTTTTGGTCTTACCTTGTAGAGCAAGGCTTAATGCCAGCACCTCAAGAATTTATTCATCGCGTTCCTCATCAAAGTTTTGTATGGGGAGAGCGCAACGTAAATATGTTAAAAGCGCGCCACGCAGCAATGAGCGCACATCCTGCCTTTAAAGAAATGCAATACACGGAAGATCGCGAAAAAATGAAGGAATGGATGCCTCTCATCATGAAAAATCGTGTTGAAAGTGAGCCTCTTGCCGCAACGCGTATAGAGCATGGTACTGATGTGAATTTTGGTGCTATTGCTCGCAATATGAGTAAACATTTAGAAGGCTTGGATAATTTTGAACTCAATCTAAACAGTGAAGTAAAAGACTTAAAGAAAAGGTCTGATGGCCGATGGAATGTCACGATTGATTTAAATGGTACCCGTAAAGTTATTGATGCTAAATTTGTTTTCCTAGGTGCTGGCGGTGGCGCTTTACCTTTATTACAAAAGGCGGAAGTAGAAGAAAGTAAAGGATTTGGCGGGTTTCCTGTTAGTGGCCAGTGGTTGGTGTGTGAAAAACCTGAATTGGTTGAGCAGCACTTTGCAAAAGTCTACGGCGCCGCGCCCATTGGGGCGCCACCTATGTCTGTTCCGCATTTAGATACACGTATTATTGACGGAAAAAAAGCCATTTTATTTGGCCCATTTGCTGGATTCACGACTAAGTTTCTAAAAACGGGGTCATTTTTTGATCTGCCTAAAAGTGTCCGGTTTGACAATATTAAGCCAATGTTAAGCGTTGGTAAGAATAATATGGATTTGACTCGTTACTTAATTAGCGAAGTGATGCAATCCCATAAGGACCGTTGTAATTCGTTACGTCAATTTTTCCCTGATGCTAAGGATGAAGATTGGGAACTTGCGTATGCTGGGCAACGTGTTCAGATCATTAAAAAAGACGATAAACTGGGTGGTAAACTGGAGTTTGGAACGGAGGCAATTACAACAGAAGATGGTTCATTAGCCGCTTTACTTGGTGCTTCACCTGGTGCCTCAACGACTGTGAATACTATGATTGGTATTTTAGAACGTTGTTTTCAAGAGCGTTTTTCAACGTTAGATTGGCAAACCAAAATGAAAACAATGGTGCCTTCGTACGGTGAATCACTAGTAGAAAATACGGACTTACTGCTTTCTATTCGTGCACACACTTTAGCGACACTAAATTTAAAGCCTTAATATAGATTAAAATGATAAGTCTTTTAAAAAGCTGGGAAACTTCCCCAGCTTTTTTGTCTTTTTTAATAGAACAACGAAAAAATCAACACTGAGATTGAATATGACAATAACCTTTGCTGAACGTGCAGACCAACTGTGTGACAGATTACGAGAAATGGAACATCATGCAGAAGAAGGAGATCAGCTTTTTTATTGCGCTTACCTTTTAGGGCTTTTGGGCCTGCATAGCGGCACGGAAGGAGAAGGACAAGAGGTATTTGATAATGCCTTCGCTACCATTCTGCAAGAAACACTCGAAGCAGAGGGTGTAATAGAATCAGATCAGGAAAATATCACCGCATTGTGGGAAACGATTTGTAAAAAAGAGATATCGTCGTAACGCGGATTTAACGTGCATACAATGATTAAAAAAGGCAGACAATGGATTATTGTCTGCCTTTTTTAATGTTAATTTTTTACGACTGTATTTGTATTACAGAACGGGTTTGTCAGGATGTGGGGCGTAGGCAAAAACGTCCGAAAAACATCGATCTATGCTCAAACCTTTTAATTCTAATTGATCAAGCGTGCCGTACACCATGCCAACCGATCCGCTAATGAAAGCCACACTTTGGTTTAAATCTGGATTATCGGCTAAAATGGCTTCATATAACCAACCGCTTCTTCCATGCCACTGATCACTTTGTTCATTCACAATGACATCTAATGAAAAAGGTGAATATTTGTGCGCTTCTTCTAGCCAGTCGTTCGCGAATACATCCTCGGCGGTTCTTAGTCCCCAGTAAAATGATACTTTTCCTGTGAAATTTTGTTTAACTAAGTCGCTGAATAAACTTTTTACCTGAGAGAAGCCCGTTCCGCCTGCGATGAGCAAAATATGCTCTGGGTTACTGTCTAAAACACCATTGTGAATATGACAGTCTCCGCCCGGTGCTTTTATCGTAATGCTGGCGTTAGATTTAATATATTCAACGACTTTGCTAGCCAGTGATGCGGCGTCAGAAACAAGTACATATAAAGTAATGTTAGGCAGTTCGTGCGGTGTACTGCCGATAGAGTAGGGGACTTGTTCGCCCGTTGGTAATACCACCATTAAGTATTGGCCAGCAGAAAATTCCAGGTCATCTACTTGTAAAGTGATTTGGTAGACATCCTTGTTAATGAGCTCAACAGTGTTTACCTTCGCGGTAATCTCTTTCATATGACTACTCCAATATAAGTCGCACTGCCCTTATGGAAAGCGGGCAGGCATTGATAATGCATTAAGTTGATGATCTAAGTAAAAAAAAACCACTTCAGAAAGTGGTTTTTTTTGTTGCAGACTTCTTGCTGCAGAAATGTCTTCTTATTTATTTTTGCCTTTCATTGACTCAAAGAACTCATCGTTTGTTTGAGTGACTTTTAGGCGATCGATTAAGAACTCAGTCGCTGCCACGTCTTCCATAGGGTTTAATAACTTACGAAGAATCCACATACGTTGTAGTTCGTCTTCAGACGTTAGTAAGTCTTCACGGCGAGTCCCTGAACGGCGAATGTTAATCGCAGGGAATGTACGTTTTTCAGCGATTTTACGGTCAAGGTGCAATTCAGAGTTACCTGTACCTTTGAATTCTTCAAAGATAACTTCATCCATTTTTGAGCCTGTATCGACAAGCGCAGTAGCGATGATTGTTAAGCTGCCACCTTCCTCAATGTTACGTGCTGCACCGAAGAAACGTTTTGGACGTTCTAGCGCGTTTGCATCCACACCACCTGTTAATACTTTACCTGATGAAGGGATAACGGTGTTGTAGGCACGTGCTAAACGAGTAATGGAGTCTAATAGAATGACCACGTCACGTTTATGCTCAACTAAGCGTTTTGCTTTTTCGATTACCATTTCAGCTACTTGAACATGGCGAGCTGGCGGCTCATCAAACGTAGAGGCAACCACTTCACCGCGTACGGTACGAGACATTTCGGTTACTTCTTCAGGACGTTCATCAATAAGTAACACAATTAAGTGGCATTCAGGGCTGTTACGAGTAATGGCATTTGCGATATTTTGCAGCATGAACGTTTTACCCGCTTTTGGGGGAGAAACGATCAACGCTCGTTGGCCTTTACCCATAGGGGCAACAAGGTCAATGATACGAGATGTGACGTCTTCAGTAGAGCCGTTGCCAGCTTCCATTAATAAACGTTCATCAGGGAATAAAGGTGTTAAGTTTTCAAAAAGGATCTTGTTACGTACGCTTTCCGGCTTATCAAAGTTGATTTCACTGACTTTTAATAAGGCAAAGTAGCGCTCGCCATCTTTAGGTGGGCGAATTTTTCCGGCAATAGTATCACCAGTACGCAGATTAAAGCGTCGTATTTGGCTTGGTGATACATAAATATCGTCCGGTCCTGCTAAGTATGAGCAGTCAGGTGAGCGTAAGAAACCAAAGCCATCTTGAAGAATCTCTAAGATGCCGTCGCCATAAATGTCTTCCCCACCTTTCGCATGACGCTTTAGGATTGAGAAAATAACATCTTGTTTACGAGAACGAGCCATATTTTCTAGGCCCATTTCTGCTGCGATTTCTAAAAGCTCGTGTACTGATTTCTGTTTTAAGTCGGTAAGGTTCATAAGCGGATTTTGTATTAGCTCATTTTGAGGAAGATTGACGGAATTAGAGTTAATCATTAAGTAACAATAATGTGAGTCTGGAAGTATTTTACAATGTATCAGCTACTCGGCACCAAAAAACGCAAAACAATATGGTTATACTTTTGTTCTGGTTTAAGCTAGCCCGGATAAGGCAAAAGCCAATACAGCGCGAAACAATTTGATTGGAATCTAAACGTGAGCAACTTACTGCTTTATCACTATCAAGACCATCCATACTATAGTTCGACTTAAAGGCGAGGTCTATAGTGAAATTTAGGAAAAAAACAATTTCTGATAATTTTTTGATCAAAAACAGGATTTTTAGGACTTTGCTTGGTGTTTTATTGGAATTAAGGTCTTAGTAATCCTTGCTTTTCGAAAAAAACCGCCAAATTTAATGAAAAATTCATCGAAACATCCGTCATTTTTGATTTTTTGTTGGCAATGGCATGGCCAAGTAACTGATATACTGTTCACCTTATTAAGACTTCTGCAATATAAGGCTTTCTGAATGCAATCACTTTTTTTGCAACAATCTCATGACTTTCCTTTCGAAAAAATTGCCGCTATAGACCTAGGGTCAAATAGCTTTCATATGGTTGTCGCTCAAGTTACCCATGGTCAATTGCGTATCACTGGAGAATTTGGAGAAAAAGTTCAGTTGGCTGCTGGCTTGGTAAATGGTCATTTAGATGACGCTGCACAGCAACGAGGCTTGGATTGCTTGGCCCAATTTGCGCAAGTGATTGAAGATATGCCTCCTGGCTCTGTTCGTGTTGTTGGAACGAACGCGCTTAGGGTTGCCAAAAATCGCTATGACTTCATTGGTAAAGCGATGGATATCATGAGTCACCCTGTTGAGATTATCGCGGGGCGAGAAGAAGCACGTCTTATTTATGTTGGTGTTTCAAGAACCATGGATCATGGTGAAGCCAAAAGACTGGTGGTAGATATTGGTGGTGGCAGTACAGAGTTTATTATTGGCAAGCAGCTTGAGCCAATATTAACGGAAAGCCTTCACATGGGGTGCGTTAGTTTCAATCAACGTTTTTTTGATGATGGCACCATTAATAAGTCTAACTTTCAGAAAGCGGTTACCGCTGCGCGTTTAGAGCTTCTAAGTATTCAAGATGATTACTTTGATGAAAAATGGGATGTTGCTATTGGCTCATCAGGAACGGTTAAGGCCGCCTTCAATATTGTTAAGGAAAACAATTGGAGCAAAAAGGGCATCACACCAAAAGCACTTAAGCAGATTCAAAAAGCGTTATTTTTGGCCGGTCATGTTGATAATATCGATTTACCAGGCCTCAAGCCTGAACGTAAAAATACCTTTGCAGCGGGCATTGCCATATTAACGGCGGTATTTGAGTGTTTTGATATTAAGCAAATGGACTTTTCAAATGGTGCACTAAGAGAAGGTGTACTTTATGACATTATGGGTCGATACGCAGAAACGGATATTCGTGAACGTACTGTCAACTACATGTTAAATCAATATCATATCGACACCGAACAAGCGAAACTTGTGACCCATACGGCGCTGTCTGCTTTGGCCCAAGTTCGAGATGATTGGAATTTAAATAGTATATCCAGCGAAGATTTACTTCGTTGGGCAGGCCTTCTGCATGAAGTCGGAGCTGGCATCTCACACAGCCGATATCATAAACATGGTGCTTATATTATTAGAGAGTCAGACATGCCTGGCTTTTCCCAACAAGAGCAGCAAGCGTTAGCAAACTTAATCTTGCGACATCGTCGCAAGTTCACCCAATCGTTAGATTATCGTTTTACAAAAAGTGATCAACAAGATTTAGATCGATTGTCAATTCTATTGAGATTGGCTATTTTGCTTCATCACGATAGGAAAGAAGGCGACATGCCAATTTTCACGTTGAAAGCCGATAATAAAACACTTCATGCTGAATTCTTGCCGGAATGGCTAGATGGTAGACCATTAACATTGGCGAACTTGCAGCGCGAAGCGGAATCTTTAGTGGTGGATGGATATACTTTGACGTTTAGTTAAGTAAATTTGTGTCTACAAAGAGTCGAAAATAGTTAGGTCAATTGATCAATTGATCGATATAACGCCGCGACTTCTTCCCTTTGTAATCCGGTCACCCGAGAAAGTCTGCCAATACTGGATGATATTTGTACCGATTCTTTTCCCGACTCATCTTTTACTTCAGATTTTTCCGGTTGAATTGGAGCGGACAGTAGCTGTTTAGCGCGATCAGACAATTGAACTGGGTCTTGTCGTTTCTCAGAATCTGGGCGCGCATTGGTTTCTGCCTGTACTGGTAAGGTAGGCAGATACGAATGATTGCTTGATGTTATTGATGAAATCGACAAAACAGCCACCTTAGTATCACAATTTAAAATACTCTCTATAAGAATAGTACAAAAAACACACTACGTGTGTGTTTTACTGCTCTATTTTGAATGTCTTTTTTTATACAGCAGAATAATTTTTAGACAGAGGGTAAAAAAGCGACATGCTTGTCATCGCTTTCTATTTTAATTGATTCACTCACACAGAATTAGTCTTAATTTTCTATTTATTTTATGCTCTCATTCACCATATTAGTGTCATTGCTATATAAGGATGATATTGTTTACTAAATTTTTCGTCAGCAAGGTGCACCAATAAATGGTGCATTTAACAGGTGAGCGTTCTGCTTTATATCATGCTGTTATCTTTGATACCGTGAATGATTGTCTGTTGTAAGTAATTCGCTTCAAAAAGGATGCCGCATGAGCCAAGAAAATCTCCCAATAGAACACCTATATTTTACTGAGACAAATCTAGAAAAAATCTTAGAAAATTTAGACATAGTTCGAAATAGAATTCATCCACAATCAGCAGAAGATAATGGCGTTAATGAACAGGTGTTCCCATCTGTTTGCCTCATAGGTTTAGGACGTTGTGGTTCCAATATCGCATTGGATGTCGCATCGTTAGTCTACGACGCCAGAACAAGCTATATGCGTGAAGTGGAAAGTCAGGAAATGTTAGATAGCGAAAGTGAGTTCCGACCTATGCGTTGGATTCGCAAACATTTACCGCTTGAAGATAAAGATGGCTTTAAGCCTGTATTCCTAATTGAACCTATCGTATTACTTGGCGATTTAGATAAAGACATTGAAGGGCGAATTCGTTTTTCGAACCAAGTCGGCCGAGCTAAGTTTTTAGAAGAATACACAAAACTGCAAATAATGGACTTGTCTGAAGTACATGCAGGTGGTGCCGGTAATGCGCCTATTCTAGGGCAATATCTAGCGAAAATTATTCTCAATAAAGATGCGACAACATTCCAAAATGAAAATTGGAAACACATGCATTCTTATTTGGTTGATTCTTGCGGTATTAAAGCGAATCAATCGCGTCTTTATTTTTATATATTCAGCGCGGGTGGTGGTACTGGTTCGGGGATGGCGTCTGAATTTGGTCTTGCGCAACAATTTTCATACTTAAGTAAAACATTTGATTATCGTTCAGATCAGAATCCATTGGTTGATAAGCGTCATAGTTTTGTATTTGAACCTATTTTCACCTCTGGTATCTGTATTCTCCCTAATATTTCCGGGAAAAATGTTGAGATTTCAGAAGCATTGCATATTAACGCAGGGCGCTTGTTAACTAAGTACATTTCAGAAGAATGGAATTTTTCGTATAACGAAGAGCGTGAAGAGGACGAAGTACCTGCTGATGTAATGGAGCGCATTCGTCCTTGGAATTCTATGATGTTGATTTCTAACGACATAATGCGTTATGCGGAAGAGGAAGACGGTGGTGATGCTGATAATATCGATGTAAACACCATGGAGAAATATGCTAACCAGTATATTTCACAGCAAATCTTCAACATTCTGACAGCACAAGCGGTGACAACAGACTACGATGAAGACTACTTCCGTCGTGCTGGTATTGATATCGCTGAAACAATTCGCCTTGATGCCAATGACTTATTTATGAGCTTGGCGGGCCCCGTTGCGGTGGCTTATGCCGAAAGTGTGGTCAATGAAGGTACCCATCAAGACAGTGTTGATATAGATGATTTATTCTGCCGCTCCATTGAGTTGCCACATTTTAATAATGACACGTCAGCGATTGAAGGTGTCAGTGTGCTACCTGTTGAATCAGAGCGATACCGTGAAGCCATTAAGAATTATCGTAAAAGTGGTTATGATGCGAGTACATTGAACCATCTGCATTTCTTTAAAAATTGTTCGTCAATTGTGTCTATTATTTCTTTGCCGCGAGATTACAAACTGTCTTTCACTGCATTGAATCGTTTGAAAATGCACTTGAACCGTTTATGTCCTAATACCACGTTAAAGCGCTACGCACTTGTGATTGGGGCTTCAGCGAACTTGTCTTTGACAACGCTTATTGCGAAAAGCCCTTGTTTGAGTGATGACTTTTTAACCTTGATGGTTGCTTACATGAAACGTTGTTTTGCTCGTGATGATTACCGATACACGGATGAAATAGACAACGCTATTATACAAATGATTCAAGATGAAGAATTTGATGAGTCATTAATAGATAAGTTCTTTACGACGTATGAAAATCCAGCGAAAATTTTGGACACAAACTGGTACGCCATTAAGCCAATGTACGAGAAAAAATATCGTGAGTTGATTGATAACAGCCAGCATTTTGTTTCTATCAATGATATTCGTTTGGATATTGATAACGTGAAGAATGCGATCAAGTACCTTCGTGAAATTTATCGTCATCGTATTAGCAAAACAAAAGTACTTACTCTCAATGGCTAGTACTGTCTAAGTCGTGTCGAGATATTTATTTTTAAAAGGTCACCTATAAGGTGGCCTTTTTTTGTTTTTATACGGCGGCTAAACGGGTCAATTCCCAAAGTTGGCTTAACTATTGAATGTATTAAAAGCAGAACCGCTTAATTGTTTCTTATTTTTGTATTCTTATTCTGATAGTGGTTTTAATGAGCTTCAGGTGTGCAGCCCTATTTGCTATGAGTACTTTTGGTGCGCTTTTCATTGTCTAGGATGTATATGGCAGAATTCTATTGGTTGTTAGTCGCTTCGGCGTTTGTGTTTATGATGCAAGCGGGTTTTTTATGTTTAGAAAGTGGACGTATTCGCAGTAAAAACAGCATCAATGTAGCGGCAAAAAACATATCCGATTTTATTATCTCGACGACGTTATTTTGGTTCTTTGGTTTTGGCATCATGTTTGGTGACTCTATAGCAGGTGTCTTTGGCAGCAGTGAATTTTTGTTTGATGGACAACATACTCCTTGGGAAATTAGCTTCTTTCTTTTTCAAATGATGTTCTGTGGTACCGCAGCAACGCTCACGTCAGGAGCGGTTGCTGAACGCATGACATTTATTGGCTATTTAGCCATTACGGTTGTGTTAAGTGCCCTAATTTATCCTATTGTTGGGCATTGGGTTTGGTCCAGTGTTTACTCTTCAGAGGGGCCTCAGGGTTGGCTTGAAGCGCTTGGTTTTGTGGATTTTGCTGGCTCTACTGTTGTGCATTCGGTTGGTGGTTGGGTGGCACTAGCGGCCATTATCATTATTGGTCCACGCTTGGGGCGTTTTGAGCAGGGAATTCGCTTACCGCCTGGAAATAATCTTCCCTTATCTGCCTTGGGGGTTTTATTAATTTGGTTTGGCTGGTTTGGCTTTAATGGCGGAAGTACGCTGGCGCTAACCGACGCTGTTCCCTTAATTATCCTAAATACTTTCATATCTGCGGCTTGGGGAGGCTTGGTCGCAGCGGTTATCAATTATTTCAGAGACGGTTATGTTGAAGTCGGTTTTGTACTGAATGGCACCATAGCCGGTCTAGTTGGTATCACTGCTTCTTGTCATGTGGTTTCTCCTGGTGCGTCAATTATTATCGGTGGTGTTTCTGGTGTCGTGGTGTACTACGGCAGTTTATTGATGGCACGCTGGCGTCTCGATGACGCACTTGATGTTGTTCCTGCGCATTTATTTGCTGGTATATGGGGCACGTTGAGCGTGGCTTTATTTGGTCAAACCGACAAAATAAATAATGGATTAAGCTTCTTTGGGCAGCTTTGGGTGCAAGCCTTCGGAATCGTTGTCATTGGTTTATATTGTTTTTTTGTTGCTTATGCCTGCATGTGGTTGTTGAATCGTTTTATGCCATTACGAGCAAGTAAAGAACAAGAAGAGCAAGGGTTAAATGTTGCAGAGCATCGGGCGACAACGGAATTGTTTGATTTGCTGACATCCATGCAGTATCAACAAAATAATGCTGACTTTTCAACGCCGGTACCAGAAGAACCTTTTACTGAAGTAGGGCAGATTGCACGTAAATACAATCAAGTTATTGATCGAGTAAGCAGTGAAATTGCGCAGCGTGATGATGCATTAACTCGTTTTCAAGAAAGCGAAATGCGCAAGTCTGCGATTTTGAACTCTTCGATGGACTGTATTGTGACTATCAATCGCTTTGGTTCGGTTATGGAGTTTAATCCAGCCGCCGAGCGTACTTTTGGGTGTTTGAAAAAACAAGTAGAAGGAAAAAGCTTTATTGGTCTCTTCATTCTTGAAGACGACAGACATAAAATATTTGAAAGTTTGAACTCAGGCTTTTCTTCATCAAGTGGTTTGATTCTTAACCGACGCAATCCGTTTCGTTTACAGCGTGGTCAAAACCATCATTTTCCGGCAGAAATTGCCATTACCAAAGCAAATTCAGAATCCTCCATAGAAAGTGAGTACACGCTTCATATTAGAGATATGACGCGTCATGTGAAGCTGCAGGAGCGTTTGAAGTTTTTGGCTTACAGCGACCCTCTGACGAGCTTATACAATCGAACCTATTTAATGGATGCACTGGTGAGCTCATTATTGTTTGCCACCAAGCAGAAAACAGCCGTTGGTTTGCTGTTCTTGGATCTAGACAACTTTAAGATTATTAATGACACGCTTGGGCATAAAGCAGGTGATGAGTTGTTGTGTGAAGTTGCTAGACGCTTAATCGCTGTATCAGATCAACATGACGTTATTGCACGTTGGGGCGGCGATGAGTTTGTCTTTATGATGACAGAAGAAGTGACAGAAAGTCGCTTATCACAGCGCGCTCAAGACATTCTTAGTGCGATGCGTTTGCCCGTTCAACTTAACGAACAGTACCTTACTATTCCTACCAGTATTGGAATTGCGTTCTCCGATCAACTCGGCATTGATGCGGATAAATTGATTCAACAAGCTGATATTGCCATGTATTGGGCAAAGCAAAAAGGGCGTGATAATGCGCAATTTTTCACAGCGGAAATGGTCAATGTGATCACAAAAAAATTCGGCTTTGAGAAAGAGATTAATGAAGCGCTCTCATTAGAGTACTTTCATTTGGTTTTCCAGCCAAAAGTATTCATGGAGAAAGATAATATTCTAGGTTTAGAAGCCTTGATCCGTTGGAATCATCCGATCAAAGGGCTAATTCCTCCATCCGAATTTATTCCCATTGCTGAAGAATCTAGTTTAATAATCAAGATAGATGAGTGGGTTATCAACCAAGCGTTAAAACAGCAAAAAAGCTGGCGGGATCAAGGCTTAACAATTGTCTCTATTGCAGTGAATCTTTCTGGACGACATCTAGTGTCAGACTCTTTGGTGCCATATATTGCACAGAAATTGGAATATTACGGTATTGAAGGATGTTGGCTAGAGATTGAAATCACGGAAGGGGTTTTACTGAAAGATATCCAGCGTTGCATCGACGTCATGGCAGAACTGAAAGCGTTAGACATTAAAATATCAGTGGATGATTTTGGAACCGGTTATTCATCGCTGAGTTATTTAAAGCGTTTGCCTTTGGATATTTTGAAAATTGACCAGTCGTTTGTTGAAGAATGCGATAGTCATGTGGAAGACACTAAAATCTGTGAAACAATAATTCACCTAGCGCAAAGCCTAGAACTCGCTATTGTTGCGGAGGGCGTAGAAACCGCTCCGCAAGCCGAGATGTTAAAGTCTCTAGGCTGTGAGATTTTCCAAGGGTATTACTATTATAAACCGATGAAAAGTAATGAGATTGCTAAATTGCTTGTTAAGGATTTTGTGGTGGCTTAGGTTGGATTTCAGGTGTTTCACGGTTGCGAATTGTTTCCATAAGGTCTTGGCCTTGAGTTCTCTCTAATGATTTAGTGCGTTGATGAAGTGCCGTTTTAGCAATCATATTGGCGGCAACTGGAGCGGTAATCAAAAGAAATAGGGTGATGAGCAACTCTTGAATCGAAAGCGCTTCTTTTAGGTGGCTTTGGAAGATCATTGATGCAACCAGAACGCCTGTAATACCGAGCGTTGAAGCTTTGGTAGGACTGTGCAAACGCATATAAATATCAGGCAAACGTATGAGGCCGTAAGAACCTATCAATAAAAATAGGCCGCCAATTAGCAAAGAGACGCAGATGATGATTTCTAGATAAAAAGGCATAACTTATCCTATTCTATGATGTCGCCGCGAAGTAAGTATTTACATAGTGCTGCTGTGCTGACAAAACCTAACATGGCAATTAATACCGCCGCTTCAAAATACAAAGCGCTTTTTATGTAAATGCCGTACAGCAAAATGAGTGCGATAGCATTTATGTACATAGTATCTAACGCCAGAATCCGATCTGAAATGGTCGGGCCTTTTAGTAGCCGCCATAAATTCAAAATCAAAGCGATGCAAATGCAAACAGCCACAATAGTGATGGTTAAATTTAGCATCCAAAAATCTCCTTGATTGGCTTTTCGTAACGCTGCTTGATGGATTCAATAAGCTCGGCTTCATTGTCTAAGTGAAGAGCGTGAATATAAAGCCACGCTCTGTCTTTCGATACCTCTGCACTGACGGTTCCAGGTGTAAGAGAAACAGTGCTGGCCAAAATAGTAATCCCTAGGTCTGAACCGACATTAATGGGAACAGCAATAAAGCCTGGATTGAGCTTTTTAATTGGCCCAATGATGAGCAACGCCACTTCCACGTTAGCAGTGAGTATGTCCTTCATCACCATTAGTACATAACGAATGGCCAGCCAAGGCTTAAGTATTTTAGGATGTTCGTCGCGCATGCCTGTAACGAGCCAAGGAATTGTAATGGCAAAAAAAGTCGCCAAGACGATGTGTCCTGCGCTGATAGAATTATTCAGTAATAGCCAAACTACAAACAGTAATAAGCTGTGAAATGGCATAGGGAAAAATTTCATAGTGCCACTCCTGGTAATAAATCATAAGCGGAAGACTGAATGTCGTGTAGGTAGTAGGCCGCTTGTTGAGTGAATTCAGTGATATAACCGCCGAATAAAACCAATATTGGAGAAGCCAGCAATAGCAGTGCAATACTGACTATTTCTGTGGTTTTTGCCGGCTCGGCGTCGGTTGCTATTGTGCCATTATGTCGCCAAAACAATGTGGTTCCCGCTCTAGAAAAAGTAATCAAAGCGGCGAGGCTACCGATAAGAATGAGAGGCCAAACCCACATGGTTTGTGCGGTAGACTGCGTTGCTTGCAGAATCATGATTTTTCCGACAAAGCCTGATAGCGGTGGCATTCCGATGAGCGCCATTGCCGTAATCGCAAAGGCAAAGCCCAATAACCTTGGCTGAACAAAAGGACGAGAACGTACGAAGCGATCTTCTGCTTTGCCTCGTTGACGAGCCATAACATCTGCTAATAAAAAGAGCCCTGCCGATGCCAATGTGCTGTGGATGATGTAATAAAGAGCAGCAGAAGTAGCAGCTTCGGAATTGATTGCTGCGCAAGCGAGCAAACTACCACTGGACACAATCACCAAATTTGCACTTAGTGTCTTGATGCCTGGGCTGGCAAACACGCCGATGGTACCAATAGTGATTGTTAGCAAAGCCAAAGGCCATAACCAAGGCGTCGCAATATTCGCTAGTTCGCCAGCATTTTCGCCAAATATAACGGTATAGACGCGGAAAATACTGTAAATGCCTACCTTTGTCATAATGGAAAATAAAGCGGCCACGGGTGCGCTGGCACTAGCATAGGTTTTAGGAAGCCAAAAATGCATGGGTAGCATGGCGGCTTTTAAACCAAATACGACCAATAATAACAATGCGCCTGTTTTTGCCAATGTCGCGGTTTCACCTTGAAGTTGGCCGACTTTCACGGCCATGTCAGCCATATTTAGCGTGCCAAGGGTGCCGTATAATATGCCAAGACCAAATAAGAACAGGCTAGAGCCAACTAAATTAAGAATGACATAATGCAGTGCCGCTTGTGTTTTTTGTTTACCGCCAGCGTGAATTAATAGGGCATATGAAGCGATCAATAACACTTCAAAAAAGACGAATAAGTTAAATATGTCACCAGTTAAAAACGCACCGTTGATCCCCATAATTTGAAACATGAACAAGGGGTGAAAATAGGCACCGCCTTTATCTTGCCCCGAAACGGCATACAACATAACGCAAAACGCTAAAAATGCAGTGAGTAGCACGAGTAGGCTAGATACTTTATCCGCTACAAGAGCGATGCCAAAGGGCGCTTGCCAACCGCCTAATGCATAAAGTTGAACGCCTTCAGCATTGATTTTATAAAGCAAAACAGCAGACGAAATAAGAAGAAATAACGTGCCGATAATCGAGGCGACTCGCTGTGAATTGATATCGCGAGAGATGGGCGGCAGCAACATAAGCGCGCCAAACAACAAAGGAATCAGAATCGGAAAAATGCTGAGATGTTGCATTTATTGACTCCCTCCTGATTTTGCCGAGGCATCGCCAGGTTGAGTTGGTAGCGTGCCATCAACGTGATCATTGCCTAAATCGGCACGTGCACGCATTGCCAATATCACCGCAAAAGCGGTCATTGCAAAACCAATAACAATGGCGGTTAACACCAATGCTTGAGGGAGCGGATCGCTATACTGTTCAGACTGACCAAGCACCGCCGCTGCATTGAGTTTGAGTCGTCCACTTGCGAAGAGAAACAAATTCACGGCGTAAGATAAGAGCGTTAACCCGATAACCACGGAAAAACTACGGCCTCGTAACGCAAGAAAAACACCACAGGCGGTTAATAAACCAACGCAAAATGCGTACAAACCTTCCATTACTCATGCTCCTTATGAACAGGGCGCTCACTGGTTGTTAGTTGTCCGAGATTGGCAAGGATCAGCATGGTAGCACCAACAACCGTGAGGAAAACACCAAGATCAAATACCATGGCGCTGGCTAATTCGAACTTCCCGATGACGGGTAAATAGAAATAATCGAACCAAGATGACAAGAAAGTATGTCCGAAGGCCCAGCTACCGAGACCGCTTAATGTCGCGATACCAATACCAGAACCAATCATGATCTGATAATCCAATTTGATTCGTGTCTTAATCCACACCACACCATGAGCGACGTACTGCTGAATAATCGCGACCGATGTGATCAGGCCTGCAATAAAGCCACCGCCAGGCATGTTGTGACCACGTAAGAAAATATACGCTGATACTAAAAGTGCCAGTGGTAATAAACTTTGTGATATTACGGCTAATAAAATTGGGTATCTGTCTTCGGACCAAGTCAGTCCGTTGTCGTCGCTGGATGGCATGTAGAGACGCATTTTCGCAATCAGCTTATAAATGCCTAGCGCGGCAATACCCAGCACGGTGATTTCGCCCAAGGTATCAAAGCCACGAAAATCCACCAAAATAACATTAACAATATTGGTTCCGCCGCCACCGGTTTTACTATTCTCAGTGAAGAAGGTTGAAATCGTATCGAGAGGGCGAGTCATCAAGGCATAACAAATCGTACCAATGACCCCACCAATCAATGAGGCCAGACTCAAATCTCGAACCACACGACGAGGAGACGACTCTTTCGGCGTTTTTTGTGGTAAGAAAAATAAAGCCAGTATTAATAAAATGACGGTAACCACTTCAACAGATAACTGAGTAAGAGCCAAGTCTGGTGCAGAAAATTGAGCAAACGCCAAGGAAACGATTAAGCCTACGACGGACAGCGTGAGCAAAGCGACGACACGCCTTCTGTGCCAGAGCACAGTAGCCAGAGCGGAAAGGCATAGCAAAACCGCACAAGTGATTGATAGTGCATCGACAGGGATTTCAGGGCGTTGTCCGGCTGTGGCATTCAGCTTCATTAGCGACGACGCTGTCATAATGACGGCAAAGCTCAGAACGAAGAAAATATAGCGCTGTAAAGAACCATTTTCTGTCAGCGCAATAAAGCGGCTTGCTTTCTCCGTAAGGAATTGGATAACACCTTCAAAAACCAGTTTAGGGTCATTGGTTGGGAACTGTGCTTGAAACTTAAACAAATGAGAGCGGCTGTAATACATGAATAGCCCGCCGATTAGAGCGATCACACTCATTAGTAAAGGAAAATTAAAGCCGTGCCAAATAGCAAGGTTGTAGCTCGGGGCGGGCCCATTTAATGTCGCACTGGCGGCCGCCAACAAAAGATCACCGACTACTAGACTCGGGAAAATACCGACTATCAGGCACAGGCCTACTAAAATTTCTACTGGAACGCGCATATAGCGTGGCGGTTCGTGCGGTGTTTTTGGTAGGTTAATCGGCTCGCCGTTAAAAAATACATCGTGAATAAAACGCATGGAATAAGCGACAGCGAATACACCGCCTAATGTGGCTAATACTGGAATAAACCAAGACAAAGACCCCAGCGATGCTTGGTGCAGTGTTTCGGTAAAGAACATTTCTTTGGATAAGAAGCCATTCATTAATGGTACGCCAGCCATCGACGCAGAGGCCACCATGGCAAGCGTCGCAGTATAAGGCATGTACTTCCATAAACCGTTTAGCTGACGCATATCTCGTGAGCCAGATTCGTGGTCAATAATCCCTGCCGCCATAAACAATGATGCTTTGAAGATCGCATGGTTAATAATATGGAAAATGGCGGCGACGGCCGCAAGATCTGTTCCCATACCCAATAACAACGTAATCAAGCCTAAATGACTGATGGTTGAGTTGGCCAAAAGGCCTTTTAGATCGTGTTGAAACAGCGCAACGTAAGCACCGACAAGGAAGGTTGCAAGGCCTGTTAGGCTCACGATTAAAAACCATAAATTAGTATCTGCCAGCGCGGGGTAAAACCGAGCCATTAGAAAGATACCCGCTTTCACCATAGTAGCGGAATGCAAATAGGCACTGACAGGGGTTGGTGCTGCCATGGCATTGGGTAGCC
>CAXBGJ010000024.1:0-25808 GCA_963975045.1 uncultured Marinomonas sp.
CCCATACTTGCCGCTTGACCAATACACATGGTACTTACATCTGGCTTAATAAATTGCATCGTATCATAGATAGACATTCCCGCGGTGACTGAGCCACCTGGAGAGTTAATATACAAATGAATGTCTTTGTCTGGGTTTTCTGACTCTAAAAATAACAACTGAGCCACAACCAGGTTAGCCATGTGATCTTCAACTTGACCAACCAAAAAAATCACTCGCTCTTTAAGCAAGCGCGAGTAAATATCAAATGACCTTTCTCCACGAGCAGTCTGCTCAATAACCATTGGAACAAGGCCATTACTTGTGATCGCAACTGGACCGGTAGTTGGATTCGTCAACTTCATATCGCATTCCTTAAAACAAAAAGGTCGACATAACAAATGCTATGTCGACCTTATTAAAAAGATAAGACGAGTCTTATGCTTCTTCCCCAGCCTCTTCAGCTTGGGCATTTGGCTTGATAGCGTCTTCATATCCCAATGTTACTTCAGTAACTTGGGCAGATTCTAACAGTTTATCAACAACTTGCTCTTCAAGTACAGCAGATTGCACTTGCGACATTTGTTCTTTGTTCTTTAAGTAAAAATCAATAACTTGCTGTGGCTCTTGATAAGCCTGAGCCATATCTTCCAAGAAAGCACGAACACGATCATCATCTACTTTCAATTCGTCTTTCTTAATGACTTCAGAAATCAGTAAACCAAGTTTAGCGCGTTTTTTAGCTTCATCTTGAAACAATTCTGCTGGCAACTGAGAAGCATCAAAACCTTCACCACCAAACTGACTTGCAGCTTGCTTACGAAGCGCATCTACTTCTTGATCAATCAAAGCGGAAGGCACTTCAACTTCGTTGATAGATAGTAAACCATCAAACAAAGCATTTTTAAGTTTTGCTTTTATTGCTTGGTTAAGCTCTCGCTCCATATTCTTACGAACTTCGGCACGTAAAGCATCAATCGTTGCGTCTGCAAGACCGAATTTTTCAACAAAAGCGTCATCTAGTTCAGGTAAAATTTGCTCAGCAACTTCAGACACTGTGATCTTAAAGCTTGCTTCTTTACCCTTAAGGTTTTCTGCTTGGTAATCATCTGGGAAAGTCACAGAGATTGTACGCTCTTCACCTGCTTTAGCACCAAGAACGCCAGACTCAAAGCCAGGAATCATAGTGTTAGAGCCAAGAACCAATTTGTGAGCCTGAGCAGCACCGCCTTCAAAAGCCTCGTCACCTAAGTAACCAACGAAATCGATTGTAACCTGATCGCCATCTGCTGATGCGCGCTCAACGGCAGTCCATTCAGCATTTTGTTTACGCAAAGTTTCCAACATAACATCAACGTCAGCATCTGTAACATCAGATACAACGCGATCGACTTTAATGCTGGCATTGTCAGCCAAAGTCACTTCTGGGTAAACTTCTATTTTTACGACAAACTCAAGATCTGCACCTTCAGCAAAGTTCTTAGGTTCAATTGAAGGCATTCCAGCTGGCTGGATAGATTCTTTTTGAATCGCTTCAACATAAGCATCACGCATTATTTGCTCTACAGCATCCATACGAATGCCCTGACCATAGCGTTTTTTAACAACGCTAACAGGCACTTTGCCTTTGCGAAAACCATCTATACGAATAGTCTTTGCCGTTTTAGCCACTTCAGAACTTACTTTTTCGTCAACACGAGCAGCTGGAACACTAATAGTCAGAACGCGCTCGATTGGAGACGTTGTCTCTACAGAAACTTGCATAAAACTTCCTCTCGGGAACTTGCTTTAATTTGTTGGCAATCTCGTCATTAACAAGACATGTATTCAATTACTGCCAACAAAACCTAAATGAAAATTAATTAAACTAATGGACTGAAATGGTGCTCCGTACTGGATTCGAACCAGTGACCTACCGCTTAGAAGGCGGTTGCTCTATCCAACTGAGCTAACGGAACTATGTTCATTACATTTCTTGTGGTGGGCTATTATAGGGATGGAATAGCAATCGTCAACCGATAGACATAAAAAAGCCCAGTAAACTGGGCTAAAATGACTATTTGTAACTGATGAGCCGAGAATAGCGAATATTCGCCGTTCAACAGAAAAAATATCACAAAAGGAACACGACGGATAATACAAGCAGGTCATTGTAAAAACAAGCAATATGCGCCAAAAAGTATCACCTTGCACTATCTTTGTGCAATGTGCATTAAAAGGAAGTTTTTTATAATCTTTTTTAAGCTGTGATATTGTAATAGTTCATCTAACCGAGCCCAGTTACTATGCCTGAACATCTAATTTGTTTTTTTCTAACCCTAAAACGCTATAGCCACCTAACAATAACACGATTCCAAAACAGCAACCTGCCACAAAAAGCAGCACAACTTACACTCTCAAGTTTACTCGCTGCCGTCCCTATCATCACGATCATCCTTGGCATCCTAAGCTTTACCCCAGCGCTGGAAGCGATGCAGTCTCAGTTATTTCAACTTATTGAACAACATTTAGCCCCAGGCTCAAGTGATGTAATGCTACCTTATCTAATTAAGTTTTCAGCACAAACTAAAAACTTACCCATTGCTGGGTTAGTCGCTCTCTTCATAACAGCGCTCCTTCTCCTAAATAGCTTTGAAAGCAGCGTACAGTCAATCTGGGAAATTAGAAAAACACGCAAACTAAGGGAACGATTATTAACCTACTGGGCCATACTCACCTTGGGGCCAATTATTTTTGCAACATCGTTGAGCCTATATGGCACCCTCATATCCATCCAAATACGAAATGTAGAAACAAATCTCTGGCTTAACAGCTTATTAGAGCTAGGCAGCATTGCACTCTATTTTTTAATGCTTTTAACGTTGAATTTTTTAACACCAAACGCTGATGTTTCAATAAAATGGGCGTCGATATCTGCATTAATAGGTAGCATAGGTCTATATGTTCTCAACACTATATTCAGCTCCTTCGCCCAATTCTTTACCAGCTATCAAGTTGTATATGGAGCATTCGCCGCTATCCCTATATTTCTGGTATGGCTCCAAAGTTCGTGGCTAATCGTTCTCGCCTCGATCTGCCTTTGCGCAACACTGCATAATATAAAAACTTAGCATCTGGTCAGGATTAATGTAAAATCCCGCAAATTTCTATAATAGGGCCCACCATGACACAAACAATCAATGACCTAAATAAAATCTTAGATGAGGCAGATTGCTTAGTCGACGAAGCAAAACTGAATGAAGCTCTTGATAAAATGGCAGCCCAGATCACTGCCGATCTTGCTGACAAACTTCCACTTGTCTTGTGCGTTATGAATGGTGGTCTAATACCAACAGCTGCGCTAATAGAGCGTCTAAACTTCCCATTAGAACTCGACTACATTCACGCAACACGCTATGGAATGGAAACCGAAGGCGCTTCTCTTAACTGGCTTAGCTACCCACAAACAAGCCTTAAAGACAGACATATTCTTGTTGTGGACGACATCTTTGACCAAGGACACACGCTACAAGCTATTTCCCAATGGCTAGAAGCACAAGAAACAAGCAGCGTACACACAGCAACCGTCATCAACAAACTGCATGACCGAAAAACAGATATGATACCGAACTATGTCGGAACCGATGTTGCGGATAGATTTTTATTCGGCTACGGCATGGATTACAAAGGCTTTTTCAGAAACGTTAAAGGCATTTATGCCATAAAAGGCAGTTAATTCGAATACCAAAGCAAAATCGAATTAAAAAAAAGCGCTCATCATAATCATGATGAGCGCTTTTTAATAACCAATAAAAATCAGAATACCCGATTAAAACCATTTAATGCAGCGACGCGATAGGCTTCCGCCATCGTTGGGTAGTTAAACGTCGTATTTAGGAAATATTTCAGCGTATTCTGCTCACCAGGCTGCTTCATAATGGCTTGACCAATGTGAACGATTTCAGAGGCTTGGTCCCCAAAACAATGAATACCTAATAGCTCTAGAGTTTCTCGATGAAAGAGTATTTTCAACATCCCCACCGCTTCACCCGTAATTTGCGCTCGAGCCGTATTCTTGAAGAAAGCACGGCCCACTTCGTACGGTACTTTTTCCGCAGTAAGTTCAGCTTCAGTCTTACCAATAGAACTGATTTCAGGAATAGTATAGATTCCGGTTGGAACCTCACTAATAAATTCCGCACCTTCAGCCTCGTACATATTAGCCGCAACAGCACGCCCCTGATCATAAGCAGCACTTGCCAGACTAGGCCAACCGATAACATCACCTGCCGCATAAACATTTTCAACTTGCGTTTGGTAAGTATCATTTACGGCAAGTTGCCCACGACCATTAACCTCTAAGTTAATGGATTCTAATCCCAGATTATCTGTGTTACCTGAACGACCATTACAAAATAACAAAGCATCTGCACGCAACTTTTTACCAGACGCCATATGCATGACGACTCCACGCTCAGTCGTTTCCACAGAGTCGTATGTTTCATTATGGCGGATAAGCACGCCACCATCGCGTAAATGATAACTTAAGGCGTCGGTGATCTCGTCATCCAAGAAGCTAAGCAATTTTTTAGCCGGGTTAATTAACTCAACACGCACACCAAGACCACAAAAAATTGAGGCATATTCACAACCAATAACACCAGCGCCATAAATGATCAAAGAACGAGGTGTGTGACTAAGACTTAAAATAGTGTCAGAACAATAAATACGAGGATGAGAAAAATCAATATTCGCAGGACGGTATGGACGAGAACCCGTAGCAATGACTACTTTATCAGCCACCAGCAACTCAGGCCCTTTCTCGTAAGTATTAACCTCTATGGTATTCGCATCTTTAAATTTGCCTCGCCCGAAGTAAATATCAATTCGGTTACGTGCATAATATTCAGTACGACCCATCACTTGCTGGTCTATCACTCGGTTTGCGCGATCCAATACTTTAGGAAATGAAAACCAACGAGGCTCCCCAATGTCACGGAACATTGGGTTGGTATTAAAGACAATGATCTCTTTAACTGCATGACGTAATGCTTTTGAAGGAATCGTTCCTAGATGCGTACAACTTCCGCCTACTTGCGAGCTAGCTTCAACAACAGCCACTCTTTTGCCTGCTTTTGCAGCGCTCATAGCAGCGCCTTCTCCCGCAGGACCTGTCCCTAAAACCACCACATCATAATGTCTCGTTGTCATAATACCCTCTTTACAATTCAATTATTTAGATGCGTCATAAAACGTGTCATCAGAAACTTTTTCAACGGCACTTTGTTTCGTTTCTTTTTCGCACTTACCTTTATCGCCACCACAAATATCGCAAGCAACTTCCATACCTAAAGAACTCATACCACCGCAAGAACCAGAGATAGGCTTTCTTCCCATCAACACGCCCACGGACATAGCAGCAACCAATAGAAGCATCAGTGAAAATGCCAAAACAATCGTCAACATAAGGTTTCTCCTCAAATCAAAAAATCAAAAATACCACTTAGTGTAAATACGGTTTGAACGCATCCGATGGACGCTCTTCAAAACCAAAATCCGTTTTTATCAATAAATAAGCGGCTATACCATTTTTCTGAGCAAACTCGAATCCTTTCTCAGGCCCAAGCACCGTAATGGCCGTCGCAAGACCATCGGCCATGGTTGTTGTTTTATCTACTACGGTAACAGAAACCAATCGATGTGTAATAGGTCGACCCGTTTTAGGGCTTATCGTATGAGAATAGCGTACACCATTTTTTTCAAAATAGTTCCGATAATCCCCAGAGGTCGCAATAGAAATATCAGTTACAGACATGATTCGCTCAACAATACCATGACCACCTGCAGGACTTTCTATTGCCACCTTCCAAGATGTGCCATCAGCCTTCACACCTTTAGATAAAATTTCACCACCAATTTCAATCAAATAATTCTCTACTCCTCTCCCCTGCAGCACTTGCGCAACCATATCCACGCCGTAGCCTTTTGCAATAGAAGATAAGTCTACATAGATATTTTTCTCTTTCGTCAACTTGCGACCATCAAGCTTTAGATAATGATAGCCCACGCGTGATTTTGCCTCGTCAATTAGCAACTCGCTTGGCACTTTATCTTCTCGATTTCCAGGTCCGAAGCCCCACAAGTTAACCAGAGGACCAATGGTAATATCGTACTCTCCACCACTCATTTCACTAATCAATAAAGCCTTATCAATAACATAAGCCATGTCTTCACTAATGTTAGAAAATTGATTTGCAGGTAACTTATTAAAAACTGAAAGCTCTGAGTTTGGATCATAAGTTGACATTAGTTTGTTAACTCTTACCAATGCAGCATCAACACCACCTTTTAAATCCGAAGGTTTTTTTACATTTTCAGTCGTATAAAATTTTACTGTGTATGTAGTACCCATTGTAGGGCCAGAGAAGCTCACCAATTCAGGAGAAAAAATGGAAAAACGATATACCGTCGCTATAACGATAAATAAGAAAGCAGAAATTAGTATTTTTTTACGCATAAAAAGTCTTTCTAGTTGCCAATAAAATAAAGACCCACCAGAAGGTGGGTCTTTATTTAGGTGCTAGCCGCCGAAATCATCCAATAGAATGTTTTCTTTTTCTACACCAAGATCTTCTAACATCTTAACCACAGAAACGTTCATCATTGGAGGCCCACACATGTAGTACTCACAATCCTCTGGAGCAGGATGGTCTTTGAGGTAGTTTTCATAAAGAACATTATGAATGAACCCTGTTTTACCTTCCCAATTATCTTCAGGCTGAGGATCAGAAAGCGCCAAATGCCACTCAAAGTTCTCATTCTCTGCTTGAAGCTTATCGTACTCTTCCGTATAGAATGCCTCACGCATACTACGAGCACCATACCAAAAGGTAATTTTCCGTTTTGAACTCAAGCGTTTAAGCTGATCAAAAATGTGTGACCGCATTGGCGCCATACCAGCACCACCACCGACAAACACCATCTCTGCATCGGTATCTTTAGCAAAAAACTCACCAAAAGGACCGTATACTTTTATCTTATCACCAGGCTTAAGGCTGAATACATAAGACGACATTTGACCAGGAGGAAGATCATCTTTACCCGGTGGCGGTGAAGCGATACGGATATTAAACTTAACAATACCCCTCTCTTCAGGGTAGTTTGCCATTGAGTAAGCACGTATAACGGTTTCATCGACCTTAGAAACGAACTTCCAAAGATTGAATTTATCCCAATCACCGCGATACTCTTCTTCGATATCAAAGTCTTTGTAGTGCACTGTGTGCGCAGGTGCTTCAAGCTGAACATAACCACCAGCACGGAAGTTAACATTCTCGCCTTCAGGCAATTTTAGCGTCAGCTCTTTAATAAAAGTCGCTAAATTAGGGTTTGACTCAACGGTACATTCCCATGCTTTAACACCAAATACTTCTTCAGGCACTTCTACATCCATGTCCTGTTTCACAGAAACCTGACAGGATAAACGATAACCTTCTTTTTCATCACGACGAGTAAAGTGAGATTGTTCAGTGGATAGCATTGAACCGCCACCACTTGTCACCTTACATTTACACTGAGCACAAGTACCGCCGCCGCCGCAAGCAGACGAAAGAAATACGCCGCTGTTAGCCAATGTTTGCAATAACTTACCGCCCGCAGGGGCTGTTATCTCTTTTTCACCATTGATGCGAATTGTAACGTCACCAGTGCTTACCAAACGAGCACGAGCAGCAAGGATAATTGCCACTAATGCCAGTACGATAGCCGTGAACATCACCACACCCAGAATAATCTCTAAGTTGACCATGTTAGTTAAACCTTATTCTTGGTTGTCCCACTGAACAGCAAATTAAAGCTGAACACCAGAAAATGACATAAAGCCCAAACTCATCAGACCGACAGTAATAAACGTGATACCAAGACCACGCAATCCCGCAGGTACGTCTGAATACTTAAGCTTCTCCCGAATACCAGCCAGCGCAGCAATTGCTAACGCCCAACCAACACCAGCACCCACACCGTAAACAAGACTTTCACTAAAGTTATAGTCACGCTCAACCATGAACAAGGAAGCACCCAATATGGCGCAGTTCACTGTGATAAGTGGTAAAAATACACCCAATGCGTTGTATAAAGCTGGCACATATTTATCTAGTGCCATTTCTAGTATTTGAACAATAGCGGCAATAACACCGATGTAACTCAATAGACCTAGAAAACTTAGATCAACGCCAGGTAGACCCGCCCATTCAAGAGCGCCATCAACCAAAAGGTTTTGATAAAGAAGGTTATTTAATGGGACCGTAATTGCCAAGACAACAATAACAGCAATGCCCAAACCGATCGCTGTATCAACTTTTTTGGACAAAGCCAAAAAAGTACACATGCCAAGAAAGAAGGCCAATGCCATATTCTCAACAAAAACGGCCTTAACGAACAAACTGATTAAATGTTCCATTTAGAACGCCTCCCTTACACGCGAATGGGCTGCAATTTTAAAGTCAGGCTCTTCAATTTGATCCGTTTTATAAGAACGCAACACCCAAATAACCAAACCAATCACGAAGAACGCACTTGGAGGAAGTAGCATTAAACCATTTGGCTGATACCAACCGCCGTTTTGAACAGTGGCAAATATTTCAACACCAAAAAGCTTACCAGCACCGAGTAATTCGCGGAAGAAAGCAACCACGATCAACATAGCACTGTAGCCTAAGCCATTACCAATACCATCCACAAAGCTCATCACTGGACCGTTTTTCATGGCAAACGCTTCTGCGCGGCCCATTACGATACAGTTAGTGATGATCAGACCAACAAACACAGAAAGCTGCTTACTAATCTCATAAGCAAACGCTTTAAGAATTTGATCAACCACAATAACCAAAGAGGCAATAATGATCATTTGAACAATGATACGAATACTGTTTGGAATATGGTTGCGAATAATCGCAATAAAAAAGCTTGAAAAAGCGGTTACTAACGTTAAGGCAATCGCCATAACCAAACTAACACTCAAACTGCTCGTTACCGCCAACGCTGAACAAATACCCAAGATTTGCAAAGCAATCGGGTTATTCGCAAGAATTGGCCCAAAGAGGACTTTTCTAAATTCAGACATTATTGAACTCCTTCGCTACGAAGTTTTGCTAAGAAAGGACCAAAGCCCTCTTCGCCTAACCAGTATTGAACAAGATTAGTGACACCGCGGCTCGTCAGAGTTGCGCCAGACAAACCATCTACTTTAGAGGCTGCTTTTGGATCTGAGCTGTCTACACCACCTTTAACCAGATGAAGCACGGCTTCACCTTGATCATCATAGACCTCTTTACCTTTCCACAACGCTTTCCAGTTAGGATTATCAACCTCGCCACCTAATCCAGGTGTTTCACCCTGAGAATAGAAGCCAAAGCCAATCACAGTATTGAAATCGTTTTTCAATGCCATGAAGCCATACATGGTAGACCATAGGCCATAACCATGAACCGGAACAATGATTCGATCTATGTCATCACCTGATTTAACAAGGTAGACAGCTGAAAAGTTCGCGCGGCGCTTAATGCTCGCAGGATCATTCTCACCATTCAAAGCAACAGACAACTGCGGATCTTTCGATGCCGCCTTCTGATCATAAGTAGCAGGGTTAATACCCGCTGCTTTAATTTCAGCTTGCGTTGCGAAGGCGCCTGTTTGCAAATTAACGATGCGAGTTTCTACTGTTTCGAAAATCTCATCTACTGATTTACCAGGTACAAGCATACCAGCCGAAGACAAAATGTTTCGCTTACGGTCTAGATCCTTATTAGCCTTTTGGATTGGCTTAAGCCCTACCGCTGCCACAGCAACAAAAATAGAACAAACCAAACACAAGGATAAGGCAACTATAATGGTCTTTTTAATACTATCGTTACTACTAGCCATTGCGTGCAATCCTCCGCTTAATGTTCGCCTGAATCACAAAGTGATCAATAAATGGTGCAAACAAATTCGCAAACAAAATCGCCAACATCATACCTTCTGGGTACGCTGGGTTAACAACTCGAATAAGCACGACCATTAAACCGATTAATGCGCCATAGAACCATTTACCACGATTCGTCATCGATGCAGATACTGGATCCGTCGCCATATACATCATACCAAAAGCAAAACCACCTAAAACAAGGTGCCAATACCATGGTGTAGCGAACATAGGGTTAGTATCAGAGCCAATAGAGTTAAACAATGCAGAAGTTAGTACCATGCCTAGCATAACACCAGCAACGATTCGCCATGAAGCAATTCGCATTATTAACAATACAGATCCGCCAATTAGAATCGCCAACGTAGACGTTTCACCCATTGAGCCTTGGATAAAGCCAAAGAAGGCATCAGACCAACCAACAGTCAAACCTGAAATGCCATCAGCAGCAAGTTGGCTCAATGCTGTTGCACCAGAAAAACCATCAATCGCCGTCCAAACCGCATCACCAGACATAGAAGCTGGGTAAGCAAAGAACAAGAAAGCACGACCCGCTAATGCAGGGTTAAGGAAGTTCTTGCCGGTACCGCCAAACACTTCTTTTGCAAGCACAACACCAAAGCTAATCCCTAAGGCAACCTGCCATAAAGGAACCGTTGCAGGCAATGAAAGCGCAAACAGAATGGAAGTAACAAAAAAGCCTTCGTTTATTTCATGCTTTCGCACAGAAGAAAACAACACTTCCCAGAAACCACCAACCGCAAACGTAACAAGATAAACAGGCAAGAAATACATTGCACCGTAAATCATGTTGTCCCATATGCTTGATACGTCATAATTGGTCAAACTACCAATTACAGCATGACGCCAAGTGTCCGCTGGCATAATGCCCATTGCATCTATAGCGGTATTCGCCTGCAGACCAATGTTGTACATGCCAAAAAACATAGCTGGAAATGTACACATCCAAACCAAAATCATAATGCGTTTCATATCAACCGCATCACGAACATGGGAGCCATTTTTGGTAACAGAACTTGGACGGTAAAAAATAGTATCTACCGCTTCAAAAAGCGCATACCACTTTTCGTATTTTCCACCTGAATGAAACTCAGGTTCTATTTTATCGAGTACTTTTCTAAGCCCCATGAATTAACCCTCTTTCTCTATTAGAGTTAGGCAATCCCGAAGGATCGGGCCATATTCGAACTTACCTGAGCAACTGTAAGTACACAAAGCCAAATCTTCGTCATCTAACTCAAGTACGCCAAGCTTCTGAGCTTGCTCCGTATCATTCACAACCAACGCACGTAACAACTGAGTTGGCAAAATATCAAGCGGCATAACACGCTCAAAATTACCAAGCGGCAACATAGTACGATCACTACCATTGGTCGTCGTTGTCATATCAAATGATTTTTTACCCGTGAGCTTTGACAAAAAGACATTCATAAGAGAATGTTTTTCTACACCGGCACGAAGATAATGCATCATCTGACGCTCACGACCTTCAAGCAATACAGAGACTTGATTGTGATAACGGCCCAAATAAGAAAAAGGACCTGCAGCATTACGACCTGAAAGTACGGAACCAGAAATAACTCGGTTCTCACCGTCAGCCAATTCGCCCGCTACTAGATCGTCTAAGCTTGCACCCACTTGAGTACGAACCAATCGAGGGTTTTTAACCTGAGGTCCCGCCAACGAGATAACACGCTCAACGCTAAGCTCACCAGTAACAAAAAGCTTACCAATAGCGACAACATCTTGGTAATTGATAGACCAAACTGTTTTTTTATCGCTGACTGGATCAAGGAAGTGGATATGTGTACCAGCAAGACCAGCAGGGTGTGCACCAGAAAACTCTTCAACGGTTACATCTGACGTAGTCGGAATTTTAGTTCCAGGTGCTTTACAAACAAACACCTTACCTGTTGTCAAACGCGCTAATACCGTCAAGCCATCAGCAAACGCCTCAGCCTGATCTGCAAGCACAACTTCTGGAGAAGCGGCCAACGGATTCGTGTCCATAGCTGTAACGAAGATAGAGCTCGGTGCTGAAGCGATTTCAGGCACTTTCGAAAAGGGACGCGTACGAAACGCAGTCCACAATCCAGACTCAACTAGATTATCAACCACTTTACTGCGTTCTAATGATTTTAATTCAGAGCCTGAATAAGCGGCAAAAGTTTCAGATTCATTACCTTCAACCTGAATAACAACAGATTGAAAAACGCGTCTTTCACCACGATTGACAGCAGTTACCGTACCAGAAGCAGGAGCGGTGTATTTAACACCTTCCGTTTTCTTATCTGTAAAGACAACTTGCCCTTTCTTGACCTTATCCCCTTCCTTGACAAACATGGTGGGTTTCATTCCATGGTAGTCAGGACCGATCACAGCGACTGTTCTTGCGGCAGCAGCCATCTCAATCACTTGAATGGGAGCACCTGAGATCGGAAGATCCAGGCCTTTTGAAATTTTAAACATATGTTCTGCCCAACAATAAATTGAACACAAAAAGCGTAATGTGTAATGCTCACACCCCCCTCCGGGAAAACATGCACAAGCGAACAACTAATATTAAATTAATTGTAAAACACAAACTCACTTCACCAAAAAACCGACGTATTATAAAGATCATTAACGACATTGACCAGCTCATCACGACGTCTTTAGACGCCAACTTTTACTTAAAAGCGCCAGTTTGTCTTTATTGATTGATTTCATGTACTAAAAAACGCGCTTTTGTTTTTTTCGCTACACCATTCAGGATCTCTTACTTCTTTGTGATAATCGAAATAAATGAAATCCAAATCGAGCATTTAAGAGTATATAAACAGATCACATTTTAGTGAGTTGCCATACTAGGTTGAAAACGACACAATATCGCCTAACAAATGAATAGGTTCAAAACACGGAAGCGCAACAATGATTAAACCAGAAGCTCAAATTCATATTAAAAACTTACGTTTACGAACCTACATTGGATTCAATGATTCCGAAAAAAACAATAAACAAGACGTTATCATCAATGCTTGGATACACTATCCAGCGACCCAAGCCTACGATACGGATGATGTCGAAAATGCGGTAAATTACAGAACGCTTTGCAAAGAAATGATAGCTCATACAGAGAGCAACCGCTTTCTTTTGCTAGAAAAACTGACCGCAGACTTACTTGAACTCTGCATGGCACCTAAAAATGTGACATTCGCAAAGATAGAAGTTGCTAAACCACACGCTCTGCGTTTCGCAGATTCCGTGTCCCTTACATTGTCCGCCAATAGAGAACAATAAGCCCAGCATGCTACAGACAACATCGATAACGTTAAAGCCCGGCTTCAAGAATTTAATTAGCGGTCTAGACGGCAGCCGCAAGGCATTGCAATTGCTTGCTATTGCATCCGAGCACAATTTGCCCATTCTTTTTATGGCCAACACAGTCGGCGAATTGAATGAATTAGAAGACGAGCTACAGTTTCTAAACCAAAGCAAAAAAGAGCTACTTAGATTCAGTGATTGGGAAACGCTTCCGTATGATGCATTTTCCCCACATCAAGACATTGTGTCACAACGCTTGGAAACGCTTGCTAAGCTAACAGAAACAAAGAACCCCATTATCCTCACAACCGTCGCCTCTTGCTTAACTCGGCTTTGCCCAAGACAACATCTAGACGCCCAGCGCTTTCACCTAAAAGAAGGCCAAGAGCTACCACTAGAACAGCTGTCTAAAAAGCTCACCAGCGCCGGTTACTTGAATGTAAATAACGTCCATGAACACGGTGAATACGCCATTCGCGGTGCCTTAATGGACGTTTATCCGATGGGTGCAGAAAACCCAATCAGAATAGATTGGTTCGACAATGAAATCGATTCTATTCGCTGGTTTGACACTGAAACACAGCGCAGTATCGACAAAGTCAGCGAAATAAAAATGCTCCCTGCGAAGGAGTTTCCAACGACATCACAAGGCATACAACAGTTTCGCAAAGCCTTTCGTGAACGCTTTAATAATGCCCCGCTGTCGAGCCCCATTTATCAAGACATTTCCAGCGGCCTAATACCCGCGGGGATTGAATACTATTTGCCTTTATTTTTTGAACACACTGCGACAGTATTCGACTATCTACCTGAAAATACACTCATCATTCGTTCTGATACCTTTAATGAACAGCTTGCCAGTATTCAACTCGATTTCAAAAACCGACACGAGTCACTTAATTACAATATAGAACGCCCTATTTTAAAGCCTGACGAAGTTTGCCTAAAAGAAGACGAACTGTTCGCCGCGCTTAACCAATTTCCTGCTGTGCTTTTTTCAACCTCGGGCGAACACCCATTTTACAAAGCATTAACGCCTGTAAAAATCGAATCAAAAAATGCAGAGCCGCTTCACAAACTACAAGATTATCTGAGCAAGACAGGCACCCGAACTCTCATCGTTGCTGAATCAGCAGGCCGACGAGAAGCATTATTAGAATTACTCAAAAAACACAAAATTAAACCCAAGCAAGTCAATGACTGGAAAGCCTTCACTAAGTCGACGCAATCATTAGCCATTACAGAAGGCAATATTAGCCGCGGTTTTGTCATCGGCGATGAGTTAACACTCATTGCTGAAAGCGAGATACTCGGTGAACGCGTCTCGCAACACCGTAGACGCAACAAGCACAGCAATATCAGCGAAGATGCGATTATTCGCAACTTGACGGAATTAAGAATGAACGCCCCCGTGGTGCACATAGATCATGGTGTTGGGCGTTACCTTGGCCTTACCAACTTACACATTGATGGGCAAGAAACAGAACTGCTCACACTGGGTTACGCGAATGAAGCCAAACTCTACGTGCCGGTTTCTTCATTGCAGCTAATTTCTCGCTACACCGGCGCAGACGAAGATACCGCGCCGCTTCATAAACTAGGCACGGACAAATGGAGTATTGCGAAACAAAAGGCCGCAGAAAAAGCCCGTGATACGGCCGCAGAGCTACTAGAAATTTACGCCCAACGTGAGGCCCGCGTTGGTTACGCTTTCGCAAAACCAGATGATCAATATGAACTTTTTTCATCCGGCTTCCCCTTCGAGGAAACGCCGGACCAGCAAATGGCCATTGATGCCGTAATGCAAGACATGTCGTCGAGAAAACCAATGGACAGATTGGTGTGTGGCGATGTGGGTTTCGGTAAAACAGAAGTCGCCATGCGTGCCGCCTTTTTGGCCGTTCAAGATGGCAAACAAGTTGCTGTTCTCGTCCCCACGACGCTTCTGGCTCAGCAACATTATGAGAACTTTTGTGATCGTTTTGCCGACTGGCCAGTTGAAATAGAACTATTATCCCGCTTTCGCTCTGGCAAACAATCCAACGTGTCCATTGACCGCCTAGAATCGGGCAAAGCTGACATTGTGATAGGAACCCACAAGCTGATACAAAGCGGCATAAAATTCGCCAATCTTGGGCTTGTCATCATAGACGAAGAGCATCGCTTTGGTGTGAAGCAAAAAGAACAATTCAAGGCGCTAAGAGCAGAAGTCGACATACTGACGCTCACAGCAACACCCATACCAAGAACGCTCAACATGTCTTTGTCTGGCATTCGCGATCTGTCTATTATCGCCACACCACCAGCGAAGCGTTTATCGGTAAAAACCTTCGTAAAACAAAAAGATGAGCATCAAATAAAAGAAGCTATCCTACGAGAACTACATCGTGGCGGGCAGGTTTATTATTTACACAACGAAGTGCAAACCATTCAAAAAGCCGCCGAAGAACTAGAAGAACTCATCCCTGAAGCGCGAGTTATTGTCGGCCACGGCCAAATGCGCGAAAGAGAACTGGAACAAGTCATGTCCGACTTCTATCACAAAAGAGCGAACGTACTCGTTTGTTCCACCATCATAGAAACTGGCATAGACATCCCTAACGCTAACACCATTATCATTGAGCGTGCCGACAAGTTTGGTTTGGCTCAGTTACATCAATTACGTGGCCGAGTGGGTCGATCTCATCACCAAGCTTATGCCTACTTGCTCACACCAAATGATCGCAAGGTAACAGGTGATGCCGAAAAGCGCCTGGAAGCCATCACACTTGCCGACACCCTTGGCGCCGGATTCACTCTAGCCACTCATGACTTAGAAATACGTGGGACAGGTGAACTACTAGGCGAGGGACAAAGTGGTCATATCGAGCACGTTGGCTTCTCATTGTTTATGGACATGCTCGACAGAGCTGTTAAATCCTTAAAAAATGGCGAGTCACCTAATGTAGACATCACTTCACCGGCGCAAACTGACGTAAACTTGCGAGTACCCGCCCTCATTCCAGAGGATTATTTAGGTGATGTACATTCGCGTCTGATTCTGTATAAACGTATAGCCAGTGCAAAAGTCAGCGAAGAACTCAAAGATCTACAGGTGGAAATGATTGACCGCTTTGGCTTACTACCTGACGCGACAAAAAACTTGTTTCGACAAACAGAGTTGAAACTCAAGGCTGAGAGTCTTGGCATCAATAAAATTGAAGCCAATGCGAAAGAAGGTAAAATATTCTTTAACAGCAAAACACCGGTTGACCCGATGAAGTTAATTAGACTCATTCAAACAAAACCCGACATGTATAAGCTGGTAGGATCTGACACTTTAAAGTTTTTAGCTCCTATGAACAGCGCAGAAGAGCGCTTCCAACAAACGACAAAGACTTTGGAATTATTACATTGAAAACCCTGATTATTAGCCTTTTATCCCTTACTTTATTAAATACACACCTTTTTGCTGACGACGGGGAAATCAACACGGATACCGCCAGAGCCTATGAAGCCCATCTTGTGACCTTCATGTGGCCGGAAGGCCAATCTAGCGAACAAATTAACTACAAAAATGTGCTATCGACAGGAAACCTTCTACGCCTAACCAAAGACGAGGAAGGCAAACCAAGCGCCGCCAGCAACACATCTGAAGTCACTCCCTTTGGTAATATTGAAGGTCGCCTTGGCAAACACGTTAAGATCTTAGCCAACCAGCAATGGATGCTGATATTCAACCACCCTGGAGATACCATCAGCAAAACCTTCCATAGTGAGCAAGAGAAAGACGGCTATCCAGAACTTACTGGCAGTATCTCGGTAAAACTAGGACGATATTTGGAGTCAGACATCCGTTACCAGCATTATTTATTTGATAGCTTCACACAGCCAAATACTCAAGCACAAAACAGTAAGGGATCATTTTTTTCGCAAGGACAAAATACACCTGACGTACAACCAGAACTCAAAGCGTTTGATCCTGCCTTGGTGCTAACGCTGACTCAACGTAATAAAACAGCCAGTAAAAAAGTGAATTACTTAGACCACCCAACCATTGGTACTTTACTGTATTTTGAGCCCATTGAACTGGAAGACGCGATGGACAAAATCGCACTGCAATCAATGACACCTGAAACGGGGAAAAGCCTAAATTATGATGAGCTGCAAAGCACCAATGAGCTGTCTCTTCGTTAAGCAATAACAATACAGAACCCATAAAAAAAGGGTGATATGCAGTGTTGCATACCACCCTTTTTTTATAGCGCTTACGTTATCAATTAATAACCACGAGAGTTATCAATTAATAACCACGAGACTGAGTTAACTTCCCAATCCAAGAAACGGCCTTTTGCTCTAATGCAGAAAAGAATGACAACCCTAAACGCTCTGCCATGCCTTTAGGCTGTTTATAAACAACCTTTATCACGTCCGCATTGGCATAATGAGAAACCAAATAAGCATCGCTCGTCATCACCACATCAACCAGTTTATTTTCCAATGCTTCTGAACCGTACCAAGTCTCGCCCGTCGCAATGTCTTCAATGTCCAACTGAGGACGCTGGCTGGAGACAAAACGTTTAAACAAATCGTGCGTGTCTTCCAAATCTTGCTTAAATTTCTCACGGCCTTCATCTGTATTTTCCCCTAACATGGTTAAGGTTCGCTTATATCGACCAGCCGTATGGAGTTCAACATCAATCAAACTTTTATCAAGCAACCTGTGTACATTAGGAATTTGAGCAACCACGCCAATAGAACCAAGAATAGCAAACGGCGCCGCAATAATTTTATCAGCAACACACGCCATCATATAACCACCGCTTGCCGCGACTTTATCGACGCAAATTGTCAATGAAATATTGGCTTCACGAATACGTTGTAACTGAGAAGCGGCCAAGCCATAACCATGCACGACACCACCACCACTTTCTAAACGCACCACCACTTCATCTTGTGATTTCGCCACACTAAGGATGGCTGTAATCTCTTCACGCATTGTTTCTACGGCAGAGGCTTTAATATCCCCATCAAAATCCAATACATAAAGGCGCTTTTTAGCGGGTTCATCGGTTTTAGGAGATTTCTTCTGTGCCTTCTTCTCTAGCTTCTCCTTTTTCTTTTTTTCTTTCTCGATACCCTTGAGTACCTTTTTGTCTAATAGTTGATGATCTAATTCAGCTTTCATTGCGTCATAGCTTTCATTCAACTTGGTAACAGATAAGCTACCGGGCTGCGATTTACGCTTGCCGCTCGCCATCATCGCTAAAAGAAAACCAATCACCAAAGCAACACTAATTAACTTCAACAAAAAACCCGCATAATCAGTTAAAAATTCCAACATTACCTTCCTCTAAATAGTCATAAGTTCTTGAGATAGTGGGGATATTTTCATCAATAGCAATGCCTATATTTATTAATCACTATAGATACTGCTTACTATATGTCTTATTATCTGCACACTTTGAAAAAGTGTCTCATAAAACAATAAATATAAAAGAACTAACAAGATTTTTTTACTCAAAAACAAGCAGAGAAATCTTGTTATTTTTTTTGCACATTTTCAGTGCCTTTCTAAAAGGAGCAATCAATGAAACCCTCTCTATCACAAGCGTTCGGAAGGAACTTCCTCGGCGCCTCGCCACTTTGGTATAAACAAATAATCTTAGCTTTTTTGATTATCAACCCTATTGTTTTAGTTGTATTAGGGCCTTTCGTTGCGGGCTGGCTATTAATCATTGAATTTATTTTTACATTGGCAATGGCTCTAAAGTGCTACCCATTGCAACCTGGAGGTTTGCTTGCTATTGAAGCGGTTGTGCTTGGCCTCACCACAGCAGAAGGCGTTTATACGGAAGTATCACATAACATTGAAGTTATCTTGTTATTGATGTTCATGGTTGCTGGCATTTACTTCATGAAAGACATGCTACTGTTTATTTTTAATAAACTCTTAGTAAAAGTAAAATCCAAAGTCGTCATATCGTTAATTTTTAGCTTTTCTGCCGCCTTACTTTCTGCCTTTTTAGACGCATTAACGGTCACGGCCGTTCTTATCAGCGTTGGCGTAGGATTTTACTCGGTTTATCACAAAGCCGCCTCAGGTCAAAGTTCTAATAAAGCCCATGATCATGCCAAAGATGATTCTATTCTGCCGGTCAATACAGAAGATCTAAATGAGTTCCGCTCCTTTTTACGAGACTTATTAATGCACGGCGCAGTGGGTACCGCCCTAGGTGGGGTGTCTACCTTAGTAGGCGAACCACAAAACCTATTAATCGCTAAAGTCGCTGGTTGGGATTTTATCGAGTTTTTCCTATATGTCGCTCCTGTCTCTATGCCTGTTTTAGTCTGTGGTTTATTAACAGTTGTTGTATTAGAAAAAACAGCCTGGTTTGACTATGGTGCGCAACTGCCTGACACCGTTCGAGCTATTCTGAACAATTTTGAGAAAGAAGAAAGTCAAAAACACACCAATAAAACGAAAGCACAACTCATTGTCCAAGGCGTTGTTGCTATCCTTCTTGTGTTGTCCCTTGCTTTTCATGTCGCAGAAGTCGGTTTAGTCGGCTTAATGGTCATTGTTCTATTAACGTCGTTCAACGGCATTATTGAAGAACATCGTATTGGTCACGCTTTCGAAGAGTCGTTGCCTTTTACCGCTCTATTGGTGGTGTTTTTTACGGTTGTCTCCGTCATTCATTCTCAACATTTGTTCCAGCCGGTAATTGATGTAGTGCTTAATATGCCAACAGAGCGCCAGCCTATTATGCTGTTTATAGCCAATGGCTTGCTGTCAGCAATCAGTGATAACGTCTTTGTCGCCACCGTCTACATTAATGAGATTAAAGCGGCATTGGATGCTGGCACCATCACTCGCGAGCATTTTGATACGTTAGCGGTTGCTGTCAATACAGGCACCAACCTCCCAAGTGTCGCCACGCCTAATGGACAAGCTGCATTCCTATTCTTATTAACATCAGCCATTGCGCCACTGTTACGCTTGTCTTACGGTAAAATGGTTTGGATGGCTCTGCCTTACACTATCGTACTAAGTATTGTCGGCGGCCTTTGCGTCGTTTACTTATTGTAGATAGTTCGCTTAGCGTAAAAAAACATAAAAAAAGCCCTCTTCAACTGGAGGGCTTTTTTATTTCTACGCATTCAATACAAGGTAGTATTAATGCTTAATTCGCCATAAAGACTGGCCTGATTTTTTATCAATTAGATCCAGCCGTTCTTCATGTGCTTTTAATTCATTTTCACTGGCTCGAATAATTTTCAACGCAGGTCGATCTGGAGAAAAACGTCGAATTTCGCCCAACTCACCTTCTTGCTTAGAATCTGAATCTGAATTATTCGCCAACCCTAAACTGGTTTGCCCACCCGTCATCAACAAATACACGTCAGCAAGAATCTCAGCGTCTAAAAGTGCGCCATGCAATTCTCGATGAGAGTTATCAATACCATAACGTCGACACAAAATATTCAGATTATTTTTCTGGCCTGGGTGTTTTTTTCGGGCATAAACCAAGCTATCAAAAACACCACATACCTCAGCCGTTTTAGGATAGCCACCCACACGGGCAAATTCATGATCCATAAAGCCAATATCGAACGGCGCATTGTGAATAATAAGCTCAGCGCCCTTTATAAACTCAAAAAACTCTTTCGCAATTTCATGAAAGCGTGGCTTGTCTGCAAGATATTCATTACTGATTCCATGGACACGAAACGCTTCTTCCTCCACTTCTCGATCGGGATTGATATACACATGAAAATGCCGTTTGGTCAGCTTACGACCAATCATTTCTACGCAACCAATCTCGATGATTCGGTGACCTTGTTTAGGATCAATACCGGTTGTTTCCGTATCGAGAATAACCTGCCTCATGATGCGTCCCTTAACTCTTCAATCCCTTGGTTCGCCAACTGATCAGCAATTTCATTGCCTTCAATACCCGCATGACCTTTCACCCACTTCCAGGTTACATCGTGACGCTGACACTGTTCATCCAACGCCTGCCATAAGTCTTTATTTTTAACAGGCTGTTTTGAGGACGTCATCCAGCCTTTTCGTTTCCAGCCAGCCAGCCATTCTGTAATGCCTTTCTGAACATAAGACGAATCGGTATAAAGTGTCACGGTGCATTTTTCCTTTAACGCCCGAAGCCCTTCTATTGCGCCCGACAACTCCATTCGATTGTTCGTTGTATCATGCTCGCCACCACAAAGGTGTTTTTCATGTTCTCCGAAGGTAAGCCAAGCTCCCCAACCACCGATCCCTGGATTGCCTTTGCAAGCACCATCTGTGTACATCTCTACCTTTTTCACTCTTTCATCTCTTTTGCGGTTGGTTTTGTTAAGGGAGGCACTCGAACACGAGCACCCGACCAACGAGGTTTTAAGGGTATATAACGCTTTTCCTGCTTTGTTGCCGTCATGACATAAACGCCACTAAAAGGCAGTTTAAGAGGACTCAATATTTTATCGATCCAGCTAAAGCGCGACCGCCACTTACCACTTTGCAATGGCGGCTCGTAATGAATAAAACGTTTTGCCTCCAAGGTCAATCCGGCTACTTTTAACCAGTCTTCTAACCGTTTATGGGCAATAAAGTGACCACACCAAGGCGCTTTTACACGTTTTGAAAACAGTCGGCAAAATCCCCATAAACCCCAAGGATTAAAACCAATAATAATTAATTTGCCACTCGGCAATAACGTTCTTGCTGCTTCTCGTAAATCATCATGAGGCGTAGCTGAAACATCTAATGCATGATGAAAAACATGAACATCCACGCCATCTGCCTCAAAAGGCAATTCACAGGCTCTAGCTACAATCGTATTATCAGGGGCTCCAAATTCTAGAACAGGCGCAATTAAAATACTTTCGCGTAAGCGATGATTCTTTAGAGAGAAATCCCTAAGAGGAGATTGCGTGACTAAATAGTAACCCACCGCGGAGTCGAGCTCAGAGGTGACTTCATCCAGCTCTAATTGCAACAAATTATGGCCTAGGTTACTTTTGTACCAATTTTGAAAAAATTGTCTTGATTGATCATCCAACATACAATGAATTCTCTATTTAAAACGGCATGACGGTGCATTTCTTCTTTTTATAAACACGTCATATGAAATACAACAATCTCTATTAAAGTAGACAAATTATGACTATCTTTCCGCTTCCTGCATTCCAAGACAATTATATCTGGATAATCCAAGATAAAGATAGTTCACACATTTGGGTTGTCGACCCCGGTTCGGCCGACGTGGTTTTGAACTATTGCAACGAATACGAGAAAAAAATAGCCGGCATTTTAATTACTCACCACCACAAGGATCATACTGGTGGCGTAGCAGAACTCAAGCATCATGCAAAATGCTCGGTTTATGGACCTAAACATCTAAAGGAGCTGGTGACTCATCCTGTCCATGATAGCGATACTGTTTCTATTTTTTCACAGGTATTTCAGGTGATAGCAACACCAGGTCATACACTAGACCACTTATGCTATTTTTCAGAGCAGACCCCCCCCGTGCTGTTTAGTGGTGACACTTTATTCAAAGGTGGCTGCGGACGCATAATGGAAGGAACCCACAAACAAATGCTGGAGGCCATGACGAAAATCTCATCGCTGCCTGATAATACCCTAATTTATGGTACACACGAATACACATTGGCCAACTACCGTTTTGCCTTATCATTAGAGCCTAAAAATAATGCGCTCATTGATAGCAACAACGCAAGCCAAACACAACGTTCAAATAACCAACCTACATTGCCCACAACATTGAGATTAGAGAAAAAAACTAACCCTTTTTTGAGAAGCCATAATGAGGTACTTAAAAATCAAGCAGCTCAACAACTTAATGAAATTCCAGCCAACAATTCCATTGCTTCTTTTAGTCAAGTAAGGCGCGCTAAAGATAGTTTTAGTTGACCTCTATCGCCACACCCTTAAAATGTCCAAACTTTATTCAATTTTGTGACCTTCATGACATATAAATTTTTCTGGGTTTGCCTTGTTAGTCTAACCCTAAGCGCCTGCCAGACCACCTCTAAAATAGAGAGTAGTAACGCATCTGCGGATCTTTTGGAACCGGCAGAAGAAGTCGATATGGTAGAAGCTGATACCGAAAAGCTCGGTTTCATTGACACCGTTCCTCCTGTCAACGCAACAACAGAGACCCTCGACGAGGAGCCTATTGAGCCCGTCATTGTGGTAAGTAAACCAAAAGTACCAGACGATCTTTGGGATAGAGTCCGAGCCGGATACCAAATCGATCTTGACTTAGATCGCCCTAGATTATCTTCTCAATTACGTTGGTTTAGCTCTCACCCATCTTACCTAGACAGAGTATCAAAACGGGGTGAACGCTATTTATATTACATCGTCGATGAATTAGAAAAAGCGGGCATACCAACAGAAATTGCTTTGCTTCCGATTGTAGAGAGTGGCTTTGACCCTTTTGGCTACAGCCATGGTCGCGCCTCTGGACCTTGGCAGTTTATCCCTTCAACGGGCCAAATGTACGGTTTAGATCAAACATGGTGGTATGACGGCCGAAGAGACATCATAGGCTCAACCCAAGCCGCCATCGCTTACCTTACTCGCTTACACAAAATGTTTGATGGCGACTGGCTCCATGCTCTCGCCTCTTACAACTCTGGCGAGGGTACCGTTCGTAGAGCCATTAGAAAGAACCAAAAAGCGGGTAAGCCGACGGATTTTTGGTCTCTAGATCTTCCAAGGGAAACCCGAGCTTACGTTCCTAAACTAATCGCTTTAGCAAAAATCATTAAAAACCCAGAAAAGTACAACTACTCAACGTACTTTATTCCAAACAAACCTTACTTTGATGTTGTCAACATTGGTGGGCAACTCGATTTAGCACAAGCGGCTGAAATGGCCGGAATCAGTATCGATGAAGTCTATCTATTAAACCCTGGCTTCAATCAATGGGCCACCTCTCCAGACGGCCCTCACAGACTCCTTATGCCTATCAGCAAGGCTAAGCTATTCAGAACTAAGCTGGCTGAAATACCTAATAAAGAACGTGTGACATGGGTTCGCTATACAGTAGAAGCTGGTGACAACTTATTGCTGGTTGCCAAACAACACAACACCACGGTAAACGTTCTACAGAACGTCAATAAAATATCTTCAACTATGATTCGCGTTGGCCAAGAGTTGATGATCCCTGTTGCTGGTAATAAAATAGAAAGCTACACATTGAGCTCTCATCAGCGTCTATTGGCCAAACAGTCGCGTGCGCCAAATCGTAATCGAATTAAAATAAACTACACTGTCAATGCTGGTGATAGCTTATGGTTGATTTCAAACAAATACGACACAGACAGTAAAACACTCGCTCGATGGAACAACATGGGGCTTGGCGATCCTCTCATGCCTGGGAAAAAACTTGTTGTTTGGCTCGAACCTAAGCAGTCAGAAAAAAGCACACGCAGTGTGATGAAAAAAGTCGTCTACACGATTCGCTCTGGCGACTCTTTAGCCTTAGTTGCCAACAAATTCAAAGTGTCTATCAATGACATTCGAGACTGGAACCCTAAAGTAGGCAGCAAAAAATACGTTCAACCTGGAGATACAGTAACCTTATTGGTTAATGTTGTGGGTGGGTAACGGATTTTCTCACAAAAAAAGGGCTGATTCGATCAGCCCTTTTTTATATTTAAAAAACCCATTTTATTCATAACGACAAAGATAAGCCGTCGTTTCTTCCACATTAACCTGAAAGCTCTGGTTTGCTTCAACAATAAAAGTATCGCCTTTCATAAATACTTCCCAGCTGTCTGAAGATGGCAGCTTAACCGTCAAGGCACCAGATACCACTGTCATATACTCACGTTGACTGGTACCAAATTCATATTCACCAACAGCCATCACACCAACGGTTGATGTCCCTTCTTTGTTATCCAGCGCAATGGATTTTACTTTATCATTAAAATAGCTATTAACCGTTAATGCTGTGCTCATACATAAACTCTCATTTACATTTTTAAAAATATTGTGTGGCTTAGATGATACAAAATACCGCTAAGTATTTTTATTGCCTACCATTTCCTCAATAATCCACTCTTTAAAAGCCGACATCGCAGAGGTTACAGAACGACGCTTTTCGTACACTAAGTAAAAAGATCGATTAGTAATCAAATGCTGATTAAACAAGACTTTCAAAGCGCCCGATTCAATCTCTGGCATAATTAACTCAGGATCGGTTAACGAGATACCTAAACCTTGCGCCGCTGCGCCTGCCGTCAGAGAACCACTAGAAAACATCAAACCACGACGAAATAACGTTGGATCCAGGTCGTGCTGCTGCAACCAATCATGCCACTCGTCTTTTCGCTTCGTCACATGCAAAAGAGGGTAAAAACGCATATCTTCTGGGCTGTTAATAGGTTGATCGGCTTTAATTAATTTGGGATTACACACAGGTGCCAATCGGGCTGGGCGCAAATAATACGTCTCAACACCTTCCCAGTCACCACTGCCAAAATAAACCGCCATATCTATGTCATTGGCAGAAAAATCAATCAAACCAGTGGATGAACTAATTTC
>CAXBGJ010000025.1:0-24633 GCA_963975045.1 uncultured Marinomonas sp.
ACGAGCAATAAGGCCGTTGCGTACACAAGAGGTCGTGCCGCTTCCACATTCGGACTTTGGAAACCAACGTCGTAAATATGAAACCCTAAATGCATGAATTTTTGGTCTAAATGGATGTAGGGATAATTGCCATCTAACGGCAATGATGGCGCGAGTTTCACCACACCCACCAACATCAATGGCGCCACTTCACCGGCCGCTCGGGCGACAGCAAGAATAACACCTGTCATGATCGCAGGACTTGCCATCGGCAACACCACACGCCATAACGTTTCCGCTTTCGTTGCGCCTAATGCCAAGCTCCCCTCACGAACATTGCGAGGAATACGAGACAAACCTTCTTCGGTCGCCACAATCACCACAGGCACCGTCAAGAGAGCCAGAGTGATCGATGCCCACATTAAGCCACCGGTACCAAATGTTGGTGACGGTAAAGCTTCTGGGAAGAACGCTTGGTCAATACCTGACCCTAGGAAGTAAATAAAGAAGCCTAAGCCAAACACACCATAAACAATAGACGGCACGCCTGCTAAGTTGTTTACCGCGATGCGAATAATGCGAGTTACCCAACCTTGCGACGCGTATTCGCGCAAATACACGGCGGCCACCACACCAAACGGTGTAACCAAGACAGTCATCAACAACACCATCATCACCGTACCGAAAATAGCAGGGAACACACCACCTTCTGTATTGGCCTCACGAGGCTCATCCGACAAGAACTCCCACAGTTTAGTAAAGTAGAAACTCATCTTCTGACCGACGTTCATCGAGTTTGCTCGGTAAGCATGAACAATTTTGGCGACTGGCATTTCGTGCTCAGTACCGTCCATCACTTGTACCACGAACGTATCGCGATTAATTTGAGCATAAAGGTCGATCAAACTCTGCTGTAACCCTTTGTACTCTTCATCGTATTGCCCGCGCTCTACCGCAAGGTCCGCTTCCGCCGCTGGCGTTAACTTGCCTTCAAGTTCAAGGCGACGTTGTGTAAGACGAATACGTTCAAGGGCATAGTTGATCTTGCCGATGTCGCCTTTCTCAATGTCATTAATGTCGTCGTGAATTCTTTCCACACGTTCGATACTTTTCTCAAACGTGTTCCACGTCGCCATAGCAGACTCGGTAGGCATTAGATCATTGGTTTGAGAAGCAACTTTTCCGTCTTCCTTAACGGCTTTTAGGTAACCATACAAATTACCCCACTCGCGACGCTCCGCCGTGAATAGCATCTCTGGACGCTGTGTTTTCGTAAGATACTCGTCGATTACCCAACGAAAATCCGAACCGTACACATCACGGTTACCCGTTTTCATCAAGGTACGCTGCATCAATTGATGCTGATCAGGAATATCGATCCCTGCTTCACGCAACTGGGCGGCTGGTACTTCAACACTTTCGACACGTTCTGCCACAATGTTGTATTCAGATTCACCCGGCAAAGCGTAATGAGACTCCACCACGTCCGCTGGCCAAAAATGCCCCAACCCACGTACCGCAATCAGTAATAACAAGCCAACAACCATGATGACCGAAATCGCCACAGCCCCCGCATTTAGCCACACCCATGGATCACCTGATTTAACCCATTCGGATACGGACTTTTTCTTCATTTTCATTTCAGTACTCATTATAGCGACCCGTATTTTTTGCGTAGGTGCTGACGCACGGTTTCGGCGATTGTGTTCACGATAAAGGTGAAGATAAAGAGCACAAAGGCCGCCAAGAACAAGATACGATAGTGAGAACTTCCCACTTCAGATTCCGGCACTTCCACTGCCAAGTTGGCTGCTAGAGTCCGCATTCCTTCAAAGATATTCACGTCCATAATTGGCGTATTACCCGTTGCCATCAAGACAATCATGGTCTCGCCAACGGCGCGCCCCATACCAATCATGACCGCAGAGAAAATCCCTGGGCTCGCGGTCGGTAACACCACACGCGTCATGGTTTGCCAGTAGGTAGCACCCAATGCCAAAGAACCTTGGGTTAACGCTTTCGGCACACTAAAGATCGCGTCTTCGGTAATAGAGAAAATCGTCGGGATAACCGCAAAGCCCATCGCAAAACCTACTACCAGTGCATTACGTTGGTCGAACGTGATACCCAGATCATTAGTGATCCATCCGCGAACATTGCCGTCAAAGACGTTCAATTCAACAATCGGGCTCAACGCTAAACAGAACCACGCCAAGAAAACGACCACAGGAATCAGCACCAGTGGCTGCCAACCTTCAGGCACCAACCAACGGATGTTCTGAGGTAAACGAGACCAAAGGTAGGCAAAAAGGAGAATGCCGACCGGTAAAACCACCAAAATACTGAAAGTAGCGACTAGGTTTTCTTCCAGAAAAGGCGCAAAGAATAATCCCGCTAAGAAGCCCAAAATAACGGTTGGCAAGGCTTCCATTAATTCGATCACAGGCTTGATCTTACGACGCAGCGCTGGCGCCATGAAATAAGCAGTGTAAATCGCACCACAAATAGCCAATGGCACCGCCATCAACATGGCATAAAACGCGGCTTTCAAGGTACCAAATGCCAATGGCATCAAGCTGTATTTAGGTTCAAAATCGTTATTTGCTGCTGAAGACTGCCAGGTGTAAGTCGGCTCTTGATAGCCTTCGTACCACACTTTGCCCCACAAAGAAGACCAAGATACTTCTGGGTGTTCATTGTCCACACGGAAGAAGTGCAAACCTTTGCTGTCTTCCAACAGTAAGCCATTCGCTCGCGGTGCAAAGCTGATTAGTCGAGCCGTGTTGTCACTCAGTTTTTCATTAACGACTTGGCGAGTGGACGTCGAATTGTAAATTGCCACTAAACCCCGTTCGTCCAGCGTTGCAAAACCTTTACGGCGTTGCTCCATCGCTAAATCTACTATAGTAATAGGCTGTTTTACATCGCGGATAAACGTCAGTTTTTCTTCGTTTGTCTCATCATTACGAACGTTAAACCACTGGCTCACACGACCAGAAGAATCCGCCACCATAATAGAAGACTTACCCAATAAATAACTCATCGAAACAAGCTTAGTACTAGCTTCTTTAAATAAGGGCATTTCATCTTTCAGTTCGATGTTATCGAAATCACGCAGATCAAACTCACTCATCGCACCAGAACGTGTTGCCACATAAAGGTAACGCTGATTACCGCTTAGTAACATACTGGCCACATCAGGAACAAAAGGTAACGGTTCGCTTTGCTCACTCAGTTCCACTTCTTCGGTGATAAAATTAACGTCCTTAGTCACCTTAGTAATAGCGCTGCTCGTATCACCAATCGCCGCCATGGTTAAGCTGTCGCTGCCATCACGAATCGTTAATTTCTTAATCGAGAAATCAGCAACATCAACAGGCTCTTCGCCGTAAGGGTATTCAACAACAGGAGTGATTTTTCGAACACCATCGGGGTAGGAAATTCGGTAAGCGTGTTTCACAATTAACGCTTTACCATCCTCATAACCAAACGCCATCAAATGACTGGTATCAGATTCAACGGCAAAAGCGGTGACTTTTTCAGTGCGAAGGTTTTTAACCGTGTCGATCACGCTGCCATCAGCAACGGAGAAGAACACAAGACTACCCATACTCGTCACTCGCATGCCGACTTCAGCTTGCTCTTCTGTCGTTAAGTAGAGACTTTCACCTTGATCTTCTGCTGGTAGCGTATAGCTGGCTTCAGCATCAATACTGGCGCTTGAGAACAAAGGCGCCACTTCGTAAAGTAAATAAAAGCAAATTAGCAGCACAGCCAAAATAACACTGCTGCCTCCTATCGCAATACCCATTCCAGCCATGCGGTCTTTCAGGGCGCGAATTTTACGATGACGCTTTAAAGCTGGTGTATTAAAATCCAGTTCTGGCATCTGATGGTCCGTTGATTTAGTCATCCGCTTTCATCTTTGTTGTGTGATGTTTTTTTATGTGACAATTGTGTGACAGTCTACGGCACAGAGAAAAGCAGGAGAGCGTTTCGGCCCTCCTACTTTAAGTATCTCATCCGTAAGCTCTCTACAGCGTTGCTTAGTTAATACCTAGATCTTTTAGGTACTTGTTCGCAACTTTTGCTGGTAGAGGTACATAACCGTCTTTTACGACAACTTCTTGGCCCATTTTAGAAAGGACCATTTTAACAAACTCACGCTGCAATGGAGCAAGTGGCTTGTTAGGTGCTTTGTTTACGTAAACGTATAGGAAACGAGACATAGGATATTTACCCGTTGCCGCGTTTTCAATCGTTGCGTCAATGAACTCGCCGCCTTCTTTCTTAGTCAAAGGTACAGCACGTACTGAAGACGTTTTGTAACCGATGCCTGAGTAACCAATACCGTTAAGAGAAGTAGAAACAGACTGAACAACAGACGCAGATCCTGGTTGCTCGTTCACACTGTTCTTAAAGTCACCTTTGAAAAGTCCGTGCTCTTTAAAGTAACCGTAAGTACCAGACACTGAGTTACGACCAAACAACTGAACATCGCGGTTCGCCCAAGCCCCTGTTAAACCGGCTTTACCCCAGCTAGTGATGTCTTCGCTGTGACCACCTTTACGAGTTGAAGAGAAAATGGCATCCACTTCTGGAAGAGACAAACCTTTGATTGGGTTATCTTTGTGTACGAAAACAGCAAGTGCATCAATCGCTACTGGAACGGCGGTTGGCTTGTAGCCGTATTTTTTCTCAAAAGAAGCGATTTCTTTGTCTTTCATCATACGAGACATAGGACCGAAGTTTGATGTACCTTCCGTCAATGCTGGTGGCGCAGTAGAAGAACCGGCCGCTTGAATTTGAATGTTTACATTTGGGTATAGACGCTTGAAGTCTTCTGCCCACAATGTCATTAAGTTCGCTAGAGTGTCAGAGCCAACACTTGAAATATTTCCTGAAACGCCGCTTGCCTTGTTATAAGACATTAAATTTGAATCAACATCGGCAAAAGCGTTAAAAGAAACGCCTACTGCTGCTGTCATTGCTAAACCTGCAACTAGTTTTTTCATCACATAAACCTCAGTGGTTATAGTCAAATATTTATGAGCAACTGCTCATAGCTCGTTCGATAGAGGTACTATAAAAAAGTCTTGTGACAAAAATGTTACACAGTGAAATATTTCAAAAAAATATTGAGAGGGGTTGATAAATTGATTGAGATTGGGGCTAAAGATGTCACTATTTTTAAAGAACCTGACCCTTTAGGGCGAATAATAGTGACTAGATAACAGACGAACTCTTCAATCAAAGTTCGTTTATCGTAAAAACTCGAAGCAATAAAAAAAGAACATGGGAATGTTCTTTTAGGAGAAACTCTACAGTTTTAATGCTTGCAGTTGCGGCGGGTACGGAGCGAAGCGTAGTACACGTCCGACAACCTGCACTTGTTAAATTTTTATAGCGCCATATGCAGCAGCGGATAAGGCTTATCCTGGCCATCAACTAGTGATCTGCTAGTTACCAATATGCTGGTAAAAACCTAGCGCTTGCTCATTCTGTTCATTGACATCAACTTTGGTAGCATCTTGGGACTTGACCGCATAGTCCGCTAACAAAGACCCTACACCTTTGCCACACACATCAGGTGAAATGAACAGCATTTCAATGTTGCCATTATGTACGCCACAGAATCCGAGTATTTCACCCTTACTGTTTTTGGCACACCTTAAATCAACAGCGTCGAAATACTGCTCTAAGATCAGCGGTTCTAATTCCTGAAGATCTTCTTCTGCCAAAAAATCATGAGTTGCCCTCACCGATCCTTCCCAAATCTCTAGCAGCCTAAGATGATCTACTTTTTCTACGGTCTCAATATTCATCGCACAACCTGATTTGAAATTTAACGCCCGCGTAATAGGCATGAGCTTGCGAGCGTCCTAATTGGCGCGATTGTTATGTTTACAGCAGGGCAGAAGGGTCAACTTTATAACCCGCTTCATTCAGTTCCTTTGCTAGATCAAGCTTCCAAGCCCCTCTAATATCCAAATCAATGTAGACGACACCACTTATGTCATTAGGTGCGTCAACACCATCAACTAACAGAGCCGAAACTCTTGGGCGACCCAATCGACCGATAAAGTATCCATGTTCAAATACAACGTTTTGCCTCGCTCTAGATTTGAATTCTGGTGCTTCGGCCTTCTTAGCGCCTATGTCACACGGCGTATACAAGATAACTGCGTACCCTACATCACTATTTGCTTCAATTTTTTCAATAATTGTTCTGCTTAAACTTGCTTGCTCATGCAATACGATTGGTTCTAAGTTAGCTTTTTCGAGAAAACGAGCCATTTCTGATTTAGCCGCATTGTCATGGCCATGAACAACAAAAACCTTTTTATTGTCTGAAGCTAAATTTACAGGTGGGGCTTCTTTCTTTGTCTCATTAGAGACTAAGTCCTTCACTTCCTTTATTAGCCTTCGCGTCAAATCAGTAGTGTAGCCATCACCGCTCATGACATCTTCGGTAGACAGAAACATAAAGACATTGGGAGGAATATTATTGTTCGCTATGGAAACTGTGCCCGATGAACTCCTCTCCGTTTCCTTAATCTTGAGTGAGCGTACTTTATCAAATCCAAGGTACGCGCCATCAACGAATATTTCATCTCTTAGCACGTAAGGTCGGATCACCTCATTTTTAATTTCTTCAAGGTCAGTACGATCACATTCAATAACCTTAATGAATTGGCCTTTTTTATCCTTGTCATTAGTTTCAACAACGATATGGAAAAAACTCATAATATTCCTTTTAAATTTTTAGCATAGATCGATACAACGTCGAAACATAACATCTTTAATAGTGCGCATGCGCGTTATTCCTTTTATCCCCAGCGTGTTATCTCTGCACTGAAAATGCTTATCCATTGATATTAAAAGACTTTTTATTTATCTACCAGTACAAACGCGCAAAGCAGTGATTATTTTTTAGACAAAACGAGCATACAATAGACGGGTTGAAAAATAATCTTTCTCTTAATTATTTTTTCCTATGGTGAATTGATTACCTAAATTAAGGTGCCTTTAAAATCCGTTTTTTGTATTGAGATGACGCTGTAAGCGCAAAACAAAGCCGATGAGCGAGGTCAAAGATAGTGTCAAGCGAATGGAGTTGATTGGCTCTAACGTCATGGGACACAACCCTTATGAACTCCTACGCAGGAGCATGGAAACGAGGAATGTTTATTACCTCTATGAAGTGTCTTAAAGCAAAAAGGGGTTCGATCCTTTCGGAGTTTCGTGCATGGTGACAGAAACACATCACGGGCGAATAACATTTCAACAAGGTAGGCGGTCGTTTCGAGGAGGCATGTTATTCGGTCGATGAGTATAAAGTCGCAGAACAAAGAACAACCCCATCCTAGCCTTCCCCTTGAAGAAAGGGGAAGGAACAAGTGCATGTTCAGGTGTACTGCCAATGTCCTAAACATCACTAAAAAAAGACAACGTTACATTAGCTCAATCCAAATACTGAAAGTGACTTCTTGGTTTTATGTGTTCCTAAAATGCGCTGTAAAACCACTTTCACACTAAAAACCCCATAATTTGTTCATAAAATACTACGAACACTCGCTTACAAGCCTCTGTAATATTCCCAAGAGTGGCGTTATCCAATAGACTAACCGTCCGGATTTTATAGGCACTGTGGCCTTGCTAAGCATCCGATAATAATGATTTAAAAACTGTGGGTACTTTAATGTTTAACAAACTGGTCTGTTCCGCTGAGGCCGTTTCCTATTACACGGGGAAATGTGTTGCTTGGCTTACGTTAGTGATGATGCTAATTACCTGTCTCATCGTACTGTTGCGCTATGGTTTCGACATTGGTTCTATCGCGCTACAAGAGTCTGTTCTTTATCTTCACGCTATGGTTTTTATGTTGGGTGCAGCTTATACCTTTAAAGACGATGAACACGTTCGTGTTGATGTTTTTTATCGCGATTTCTCTGCCTCTAAAAAAGCATGGGTCAATATCATTGGCGGTATCTTCTTTCTATTGCCCTTTACGCTTTATACCGCGTATTTGAGTATGGATTACGTAAGTGCGTCTTGGCGTGTATTCGAAACGTCTCCAGAGCCTGGCGGTTTGCCTTTCGTGTATCTACTAAAGACTCTGATTCCAATCATGATGATTAGTCTGATTATTCAAGGTACGGCTGATATTCTAAAAAATATTGGCGTTGTAAATGCGGCTTGCTCCCCCATTAATAAACAGGCTAAAGGACAAAACTAATGGCTGAATTTATCCCTTTATGGCTCTTTGCCGCCGTTTGTGTTTGCTTATTATTTGGCTACCCTGTGGCGTTTTCACTGGGCGGCACCGCGTTAATTTTTGCGGCGGTGGGTTCCTTTTTTGGCCTCTTCGATAGTGTTTTTTTAGAAGCGTTACCCAATCGTTTGTTCGGTATTGTCGGCAATGAAACCCTCATGGCGGTGCCTCTCTTTGTATTAATGGGTGTTCTGCTAGAAAAGTCGAAACTGGCTGAGAGATTGCTCGATTCCATGGCGATGCTATTTGGCACCTTGCGTGGCGGTTTGGGTATTTCGGTTATTTTGGTCGGCATGCTGTTGGCCGCGAGTACTGGTATTGTCGGTGCGACGGTGGTTACCATGGGCATGATTTCGCTACCGACTATGTTGCGTCGTGGCTATGATCCCGCATTAGCGGCAGGCACCATTTGCGCAACCGGGACATTGGGCCAAATCATTCCGCCGTCTATTGCGTTGGTTTTATTGGGCGATGTGATGTCCAATGCGTTCCAGAAAGCGCAGTTGGAAATGGGTATTTTTTCACCTAAAACCATTTCTGTGGGCGACTTATTTGTCGGGGCACTCATTCCAGGATTGATCCTTGTTGCTCTCTACATTTTATACGTCGTCGTCGTGGCGTGGTTACAACCTCATAAGGCGCCGGCGGTGTCACGTGAAGAATTACGCAACGGCTCTACTGAATCTCTCGCCATACAAATTATAAAAGGCTTATTACCGCCTTTGGTGCTTATTTTTGCGGTGCTAGGCTCTATTCTAAGCGGTATTGCCACACCAACAGAAGCGGCAGGCGTAGGGGCATTAGGGGCAGCGTTGTTGGCGTGGGGAAGCGGCAAACTGAGTTTTCCAACCTTAAAAGAAGCCGTGCATTCGACCACGAAAGTGACCTGCATGGTGTTCATGATCCTCATCGGTGCGTCACTTTTCTCCTTGGTTTTCCGTGGCTTTGGTGGCGAAGAGTTGATTCAAGACTTCTTCTCTCAACTTCCTGGCGGTGTTGTCGGGGCCATGATTGTGGTTATGTTGCTAATGTTCTTCCTTGGCTTCATTTTAGACTTCATTGAGATTACCTTCGTCGTGGTGCCGATTGTTGCGCCTGTTTTACTCGCAATGGGCCTAGATCCTGTTTGGTTAGGCATAATGATGGCGATCAATTTACAAACGTCTTTCCTAACGCCGCCGTTTGGCTTTGCACTGTTTTACTTACGTGGCGTAGCACCACCAGAACTTAAGACGCAATCGATTTACAAAGGTGTATTGCCGTTTATTTTGATTCAGCTTTTCGTACTATTAATGTTATCAATCTGGCCTGAACTGGCAACCTGGTTACCAGAACAAGTCTATGCAAACTGATAAACAAAGTAATTTTTGACATAGCAAAAACAGACATTCATTACGTTAGGACAAAAATATGAAAGCAATGCAAATGAAAGACTACGGTCCAGCCAGCGATTTAACGCTGACTGACGCCAGTAAACCGAGTATTAATGAAGATCAAATGTTGGTTCAAGTTGGCGCTGCGGGTGTAAACCCAGTCGATACCTACATTCGCTCAGGTACCAATAATTACAAAACGACGTTTCCCCATACACCAGGTTCTGACGGTGCAGGCACCATTGTTGAGTTAGGCAAAAATGTCACCGAGTTTGAGGTGGGTCAGCGCGTTTATTTTAGCCGTAACCTTGGCGGTTCTTCGGCGGAATTTACCGTGTGTGCAACCACGCACACTTACCCGTTAGCAGACGCCTTGTCTTTTGAAGAAGGCGCTTGCCTAGGCGTACCTTACACTACGGCTCATCGCGCTTTGTTTGGCCGAGCCAATGCCAAAGCAGGCGATAAAGTCTTAGTTCATGGTGCGACCGGTGCGGTTGGCATTGCGACGGTGCAATTAGCGTTAGCAGCAGGTATGGATGTGGTGGCCAGTGCCGGCACAGAAGCAGGCGCAGATTTATTACGCCAACAAGGCGTTACAACCGTCATCATGCACAATGAAGCCGATCACCTTGCGCCTTTCCAAACGTTAGCCAGTGGTTTCGACATCGTCATTGAGATGCTTGCTAACCATAACTTGGATCAAGATTTAAAAGCCTTGGCCTTTGGTGGTTGCGTAGCGGTTATTGGTAATCGCGGCACTGTTGAGATTAACCCTCGTGATTTAATGGCCCGTGATGCGTCTGTGGTTGGTGTTGCTTTGGCCAATGTGCAGCCAAAAGAACTTGCCTTGATCGCGAAGTCTTTGCGTCCTCTTTTTGAAAAAGGCGTATTGAAACCTGTGGTTCGTCATAGCTACGCATTAACGGAACTAGCCCAAGCCCATGAAGACGTTCTAAAATCTGGCGCATTGGGTAATCTTGTCATTCGTATTGGCGAGTAATAAGTACGCACTTTGGTAAACTCGACGTGTTGATAAGACAAAACGTCGAGTTTGCTTTCCCTACCTATTTATCTGACTATCCCGCCTTCAAAGTAGTAAAAACACCCTAAAATCGGATATCTTCAAAAAAATACGCTACTAAAGCATCTATAAGGCCGCTATACTTTCCCTCTTAATCTATCCAAAAGGCACATTTTGACTCAGCCTGATTCCGACGTTTTCAGCCTGCCGAATAAAGCGGATATCCACGATCACGACTTTCATCAATTGGTGGTCGTATTAGATGGCAATACCGATTTTGATATTCAAGGCAAAGGCAAGCAACTGCATACTGGCGAAGGGTGTATCCTTCCGTCAGAGAATAGTCATGCGTTTGCGGGTTTGGGTGACAATCGTATCATGGTGATTAACCTGCCTATTCCACCGCAAAAAGGCATTACCGACGAAGAATATGAAATTGTGTCTCGCTTGTTTGATCAAGCCGCGTATTTCCAGTTAAACCCACGCTTACAAATCTTAGCCTCGGCATTATCCGGCGAATTACAACAATACCCCAATGACATGATTTTGGCCCGAGCGTGCGGCAACACGTTACTCAGTGCCATTCGTCATCAGATCAATAACAAAGATGTTCGCACTCGAGGCAATCATCTTGATATCGAAAAACTCGATCAATTTATTGAGCTCAACTTGTCGCGTCGCGTCCACATCGACCAACTCGCTAATTTTTGCTTTTTGAGTGTCAGTCAATTTCACGAGCGCTTTAAAGATAGAATAGGCATGACACCTCATCAGTACTTGATGCGAAAACGTTTAGAACGCGCTCAATCGTTACTAAGAGAAGGTTTTCCGCCGATACAGGTCGCCGAAATGTGTGGGTTTTCGAGTCAAAGTGCGATGACTAATGTTTTTTCTCAAACGCTTTCCATCACCCCTTTAAAATACCAGAAGCAATTTGGTGGCCGCTAACGTGTCTTTTCTTCCACGTTAATAAAACTTCTCGCTGCTAATCATTTCTCTCATTTTCCCCTTATATCGTCACAAGAACACGACATCTTTCAACGGATTATGAATAAGTCGGACTTTCTTATAAAAAAAAACGACTTTTTCGAAAGACACTTTATCCCTTCTGTCACTAAAGTGTCAGCATAATCCAGATATGCGCTTTTTATTTTTTACCTGATAAAAAATAGTCAAAAAAGCGTCTTATGCTCTATAACAATATGCGCGGCCTTAATAAAAAGCCATGCAGCTTTTTATGTTAACGCGGGAGAGTCCAACCATGTTTAAAGCGATTGAGGTGTTACAACCTAACTTTATTCAGCGACCACTTAATGAATTGTGGCAGCTGATTTCCCCTCTTTATAAGATGGATGAAGAAAAGTGGTTGAAAGAGTTATTACCGTTAGCAAAACCAACAGATGAAGCGCTCGCTGACCACACTAATGCGGCGTCTAAGCTGATTGCTGAAGTTCGTAACGATGACGATAGCATGTCAATGATTGACGCTTTACTGTTGGAATACAGTCTAGACACCAAAGAAGGTATTTTGTTGATGTGTTTGGCTGAAGCGCTCATGCGTGTACCAGACAAAGAAACCGCAGACGCCTTCATTAAAGACCGTTTGAGTGTAGCCGACTGGGCTTCTCACGCTAAGAATTCTGATTCCTTTTTTGTTAATGCATCCACATGGGGTCTCTTGTTGACAGGAAAAATCGTCAGCATGGATGAAAACCAAGACGGCACACCCGCTAATCTTGTTAATCGTATGGTAAACCGTGTTTCTGAGCCTGTGATTCGTAAAGCGATGAACCAAGCGATGAAAATTATGGGACATCAGTTTGTTTTAGGCCGCAACATCACAGAAGCCTTATCTCGTGGTAAAAGCTACCGTGACAAAGGTTACACCTACTCTTTTGATATGTTGGGCGAAGCTGCATTAACCGCCGCCGATGCTGATAAATACCTCAAGTCTTACGAGCAAGCCGTCGAGTCTGTAGGCAAAGATACCTACAGTAAAGGCCACCGCCCAACGATCTCTATTAAGCTATCTGCCCTTCACCCTCGTTATGAAGTGGGTTGTGAAGAACGTGTGATGACCGAGCTTTTTGACAGCGTTAAAGGCTTAATCACTAAGGCTCGCGCCTTAAACGTCGGCATTACTATCGATGCGGAAGAAGCAGACCGCCTAGAACTTTCTTTGCATTTATTTGAAAAACTTTACTGTGACGAAGCAACGAAAGGCTGGGGATTATTTGGCATAGTCGTTCAGGCTTACTCAAAACGCGCACTGCCTGTTTTGGTATGGTTGGCAGCACTTGCTAAACAACATGGTGATCGAGTGCCTATTCGCCTTGTAAAGGGCGCTTATTGGGATTCTGAAATCAAACTTTGCCAACAACGCGGCATTGATGGTTATCCTGTTTACACACGCAAAGAATCGACCGATGTGTCTTACCTAGCGTGCGCTCACTTCTTACTCAGCGAGCACACTCGCGCGAATATCTTTCCACAGTTTGCCAGCCATAATGCGCACACCATTGCGACCATTAATTGCATCGCAACACAATTGGGCGCAACGACAAAAGAATTCGAATTCCAACGCTTACACGGCATGGGCGATGCGCTTTATAACCGTTTAATCAAAGACAGCGACATCTGCGTACGTATTTACGCGCCGGTCGGTAGTCACAAAGACTTGCTTCCTTACTTAGTGCGTCGTCTGTTAGAAAATGGCGCCAACAGCTCATTCGTACACCGTTTGATCGATGCCAGCTACCCAATTGCGGATTTGATCGATCACCCAGTGACGACGCTAGAAAGTCGAAAATCACTGGCGAACCCTCATATCAGCCTACCATCTAGCTTGTTTGATGATCGTAAGAACTCATTTGGACCCAATATTGAGATCGATTCTGACTGGGCACCGTTCAAAGCTAAAATCGACGTTTTCATGGGACAAGACACCCAATGGCGCGCTTTCCCTATCGTCGGTGGCGAAAAAGTGGAAACGGGACACACTCACGCGGTACTTAGCCCTTACGATCACAGTGAGTCTGCGGGTCAAATTGACTGGGCAGACACAACCACCGTCACAAAAGCCATTGACCTTGCGGAAGCGGCTTTCCCTGCGTGGTCTACTCGTCCAGCGACGGAACGTGCTGATTGCCTAGACAAAATGGCTGACTTGATGGAAGAAAACTACGCAGAGCTGATGGCACTTTGCCACCGTGAAGCGGGTAAAACCATTCAAGACAGCATCGATGAAGTACGTGAGGCCGTGGACTTCTGCCGCTATTACGCGCAACAAGCACGCAGTCATCTTGCGACGCCAGCCACTTACACGGATTTCTTAGGACAAGAAAAACACGCCAAGCTAAATGGCCGTGGCGTTTTCACTTGTATCAGCCCTTGGAACTTCCCATTGGCGATTTTCACTGGCCAAATCGTGGCGGCACTTGTGGTTGGTAATACCGTGGTGGCAAAACCAGCGGAACAAACCAGCTTAATCGCTTTTCGTGCCATTGAGTTGTTACATCAAGCTGGCGTACCAGGTGATGTTCTGCATCTTCTACCGGGCGATGGCGCGACGGTTGGTGCTCCGCTCACTAGCGACAAACGCATTGCAGGTTTGGCGTTCACGGGCTCGACCGGCACGGCACAATTGATTAACCGCACACTCGCGGCACGTGGCGTGGCGCCTGTGCCTGTTATCGCAGAAACCGGCGGCCAAAACGCAATGTTGGTGGACTCTACGTCATTGCCAGAACAAGTCGTACGTGATGCGGTTCGTTCTGCTTTCGCGTCAGCTGGCCAACGTTGTTCTGCGTTGCGGGTCTTGTTCGTACAAGAAGACATTGCCGATCGAGTTATTCCGATGATCAAAGGTGCAATGCAAGAACAGGCTGTAGGTTTGCCGTATTTGCACAGCACGGATGTGGGTCCAGTTATCGATAAAAAAGCTCAAACCATGTTACTAGAACACATCGAACGCATGACAAAAGAAGCCAAGCTGATTGCTCAATCAGAACTGCCGTCATTTGCAAACAAAGGCACGTATGTTGCGCCAACGGCATTTGAAATTGCCAGTATCGATCAGCTTACCGATGAAAAATTCGGCCCAATTCTTCACGTTGTACGCTACAAAGCACGCGACTTAGACAAGATCATTGATACGATTAACAACTCAGGGTTTGGTCTGACGTTAGGCGTTCATAGCCGTAATGAAACCACCTGTGCCCGCATTGCAAGCCGAGCTCGCGTCGGAAACTTGTACATTAACCGTGACCAAGTCGGTGCCGTGGTTGGCGTTCAGCCTTTCGGTGGACAAGGTTTGTCAGGTACTGGCCCGAAAGCTGGTGGCCCGCACTATCTACAACGCTTCGCCATTGAGCAAGACCTTTAAGGGGAGACACTATTATGACAATCGTACAACCTATCCAAATTCAGGTCGCTCAAAAAGTCTTCGAATCATGGGACAAGATTGGGGTAAATGGTCGAGCGGAAAAACTGCTTAACACACTGGTATCCTTTTCTAATGAAGAAAAGAAAATGGCCGCTTGGCAGATCAATAATGCACAAAAAGAAATAGCTGAAACCCGTGTTATGCCTGGTCCAACCGGTGAACGCAACGAGCTATCAAACCAAGGTCGTGGCCCGTTCCTCTGTATGTCTTTCGTAGAAAGCGACAAAGCAAAAGTCGGTTTAGTAGGTCAGGTGTTTACCGCATTAATCGCTGGCAACCCGGTGATTACTGTTGGTCCAACGGGCCAAGAAATCATGGACCTGATTTCGCCCTTCGTACCAGAAGGCGTTATCCAAAATATCGCGGAGTCCGCACAAGACTCTTTGATTGAAGCCAATCACTTGGCTGGTATTGCAACGCTTTGCGACCCTATGCAAGCACAATTGCTTAGCCAGCGCCTTGCGGCGAAAGGCGGTCTTATTTGTCAGTTGATCGAAGAAACGGACAGCGAAAACCTAAGCACCATCGCGAAACCGCATTACTTACTGCGCTTTGTTACCGAACGCACTGTGTCGAACAACACCACAGCAATCGGTGGCAACGCGACCTTGCTTGAACTGGGTAGCATGAACGACTAAAGCCTTTAGTTTCACCCTACATAAGCAATAAATACAAAAAAACCTCTTTGTTCCCAAAGAGGTTTTTTTATTTCATTTCACAATGTTAATTTAAAAAATTAATCAATCTCGCGAGCATTGATGTAAGCGCGTTCAGACACTTCGTGCCACGCTCTTACTTTGCTGCCAAAGTCTTTGAATGAGTCATATACTTTCTGGCTCATTGGATCCGCTGCTGCCACTTCTTCTAATGTTTCTGTAGAGGCTTTTTTCAGCGCCGATAAAACATCATTAGGGAAAGGCTTTAGGATGACATTATGCTCATTAACCAGCGTCTGTAGTGCCGTGTTATTCAAAGCAGTGAATTCATCTAGCATGTCAGCGTTCGCTTGACGAGTCGCCGCACGCACGATCAACTGAAGGTCTTTTGGCAAGGCTTCAAACGCTTCTTTGTTGTAAAGCGCTTCCATTGTTGAACCTGGCTCATGCCAACCTGGGTAGTAGTAGTATTTAGCGGCTTTATACAAACCAAATGCTAAATCATTGTATGGTCCAACCCATTCCGTCGCGTCGATAGCGCCAGTTTGTAAAGAAGTGAAGATTTCGCCACCAGGCAAGTTAATTGGTGTGCCACCCACTTTCTTCAAGACTTCGCCGCCAAGGCCTGGAATACGCATTTTTAGACCTTGGAAGTCCTCAAGAGAATTAATCTCTTTGTTGAACCAACCGCCCATCTGCACCCCAGTGTTACCTGCCGCCATTGGAATTAGGTTAAATGGCGCGTAGATTTCTTCCCACAACTTTAAACCGCCGCCATGGTGAATCCAAGAGTTGATCTCTTGTGCTGTAAAGCCAAATGGTACCGCTGTAAAAAACTGAGCCGCTGGCGCTTTACCTTTCCAGTAATACGCCGCACCGTGACCCATTTGCGCCGTACCACGAGATACAGCATCAAACACTTCCAATGGTGGAACAAGTTCACCCGCCGCATACACTTTAATGTTTAAGCGACCATCGGACATTTCACTAATATTTTTGGCAAGGGCTTCTGCACCCGTTCCAAGACCTGGAAAATTCTTTGGCCAGGTAGTAACCATTTTCCAGTTAATGACGTCGGCTTTTTTCTCTACTTTTGCCGTTTCTTCCGCTTTTTCGGATCCGCCACAAGCCACCAAGGTAGCTGCTGTCAAACCGACTAATGCCAGCTTGCTCCACATTTTTATTTTATTCATGCACTTTATCCCTCAGGAGACGCGTTAAATTTATTATTATAAGACCAAGCCTTCCAGCTCAGATCATCACACAACCCTAATTGTGCGATTCGGGTCAGTATTATGAAGTAATATTGACCCTTTAGACACATTTCGTGCACTAAGTGCATTAGATAGTATGAATTGCCGTCTCAGCTCTCAAGCGCTTTTTTATTTTATTTATGAATAAACGTCGTTATCACTTATTTTCTGCAAATAAAAAAGCACCGTCATCAAGGATAACGGTGCTTTACATCAGCTAAATCAATGACTTTCTGATCAAATCATTACTAATCGAAAAGGCTTATTCGCCTGCTCGTGCGTTAATAAACGCGCGCTCAGACACATCGTGCCATTCGCTAACAGAGTCCAAGAAGCTTTTGAATGAGTCATACACTTTCTGACTTTCCGGATCATTCGCTGCGACTTCTTCTAACGTTTCGTCAGACGCTTTTTTCAGCGCGATCAACAAATCCTGCGGATACGGCTTCAAAATCACCTGATGCTCATTAACCAAGGTTTGCAGCGCCGCATTATTGCGCGCCGTAAACTCGCTCAGCATGGACAAATTGGCCTGTTGAACCGCAGAACGCACAATTGCCTGTAGATCATTTGGCAACGCATTGAACGCGTCTTTATTAAAAATAGCTTCAACCGCAGAACCCGGCTCATGCCAACCTGGGTAATAATAGTATTTCGCCGCTTTGTACAAGCCAAACGCTAGGTCGTTGTATGGGCCAACCCATTCTGTCGCATCAATTGTTCCCGTTTGCAACGCCATGAAAATTTCACTGCCAGGCAAGTTGATAGGAGACGCGCCGACTTTTTTCAGCACTTCGCCACCTAATCCAGGCATGCGCATTTTTAAGCCTTGGAAATCCGCTAATGAATTGATTTCTTTATTAAACCAACCGCCCATTTGAACGCCAGGATTACCCACCGCCATTGGGATCAAATTAAAGGGCGCGTAGATTTCTTCCCACAGTTCTAAACCGCCGCCGTATTCAATCCAAGCGTTAAACTCAAGCGCGGTTAAACCAAACGGCACAGTCGTGAAAAACTGCGCTGCAGGCACTTTGCCTTTCCAGTAATACGACGCCGCATGGCCCATTTCTGCGGTGCCACGTGATACAGCATCAAACACTTCCAACGCTGGCACTAATTCGCCTGCGGCATACACCTTAATGTCCAAACGACCATTCGACATGGCTTTAATGTTTTTGGCCAAAGACTCTGCACCCGTTCCTAATCCGGGGAAGTTTTTTGGCCAAGTCGTAACCATTTTCCAATGAATCGTTTCAACTTTTTTCTCAACTTGTGCGGTTTCTTCCGCTTTCTCTGAACCGCCACAAGCGACCAAAGACAGAGCAAACAAACCAGCGAACGCCAATTTGCCCAATACCATTAAATTACGCATTATTTTCCCTCAGGGAGCCAGTTACTTGGTAGCTATGAAACCTCTAAACGAGAGCGAAGCAAAAACGAGGCGAAAATAGACGAGAAATCGAAGTCACGGATGATAAGTGAGCCATTCGAGTCTATTTTAAACAAAGTGTTGGCAAGCACAGTAGTCGTGCAAAGGTTTCACTGAAAATCTGTCTGAGACATGTGAAAGCGATGCACAACATCACTAACCATCGAGATATGTTCAACAATCAGCAAGTTATTCCTATCGCTCATTGCTGTATTTTTATTATAAGGTCAGACAAAAAAACGCGCCTTAATGCAAAAACATCAAAGGCGCAAAGGATAATAAGAATTGCTGGCACTTTGCTCAACCTTTTTTCAAAGAAAAAGCCGTCTTCATTCGATAATGCTGTATTTGACTAAAAACTTGGCGAATAATTCCAAGCCATACGCTGTCCGCTCTCAGCAGACAACTCAGCAAGACACAAACCATAAATCAACTGACAAGCTTGCTCCATCGCCACAGGTGCATCACCTTTACCAAGAATCGCATCACGAAGCTGAGCATAAAACGCCGCATAATCACCTTGTGTCGCAGCCTCTTGAATGCTTTCAATGTCATCTTGAGAGTGCGCTAAAAAACGCGTATTGCGCTGCTGCGCGGCTTTAGAAGGAAATTCATCCTGCCACGGCATTTGCCCTGCTCGTAAAGCTTCTTCTTGCGGGTCTAAACCAACACATTGCCAGCTGCCCTTGGTGAATCGGGCATTAAAACGGCGCATTTCGCCCGCTTCAAACGGTGTTGACGCGATACGAACACGCTTATCATCGTAGCCTAACTCCACCTCAAACCAATCATGGGTTTGGCTGCCTTCACGCAAACGATCAATACTGGCGTGTAGCCATTTTGGCGGCCCAAACAAGCATAAAGCTTGATCGAATATATGCGGACCAAGATCCCAAAAAATCCCCGTTCCAACCCCAGGTTCTTCACGCCAGCGCGCTTGAGCTGTCGGACGGAAACGATCAAAGCGAGAATCAATATGCTTCAACTCACCCAACTCTCCGCTTTCGATCAAGGCTTTAAGACGAAGAAAATCACCATCAAAGCGACGATTTTGATAAACACAAAACACCAAGCCTTTTTTCTTAGCAAGGCTACACAAGGCTTCTATCTGAGATAAATCAGTGACAGAGGGTTTCTCTAACAATACGTGTTTGCCGTTTTCCAACGCTTGTTTCGCCTGATCGAAATGCAACATGTTTGGTGTGGTAATCACCACCAAATCCACATCAGACGCCGTAAACACAGCCTCGGCAGACGACACAACCACAGCATCAGGCAATACCGCTTTCACCTCACTCACCTTGGAGCTGCAAACATACGCCATCGTCATGCTAGAGTCGTTCATCACAAAAGGCGCATGAAACACCCGCCCAGACAAACCAAAACCGATCAAACCAACACGAATAGCCATGCTCTACACCTTCCCTTTACACTTTATTGTTATGGACAGTTTACAGGCAATAAATGAAATTTGCTGTAATCAAAGAAACCGTCTAGATAATACTGTATTACAGTGTATTTTTTGTATTAGGAGTACGAACAACATGAGCGTCACGACCGTAAGACGTCAAGGTGATACTGAAAAGGTAAGCTGAATCTTAATGCCTGCTGACGCGCTAAACCGGCGAAGCAGGCGCAAAGGAAAAGACTCAGCGCCCTTTTCACCGAAAAGTTAAAGCACTTCCAACTTAGCAAACGACAACACCAGCCATTTGGTGCCTTCGTCGTCAAAGTTAACTTGCACGCGAGCTTGTGGGCCTTGGCCTTCGTAGTTGATCACCAAGCCTTCACCGAACACAGGGTGATTCACTCGATCGCCCATGCTGACAGTGATTTCAGGCGCTTTATAGTTATTCAACACACTGCTGTTTTGCAGTTTATTTTTTTCAAAACTGTAATCTGGTCGTTGCAACGAAATAGGTCGGCTCACTTGTGAGCGAAGACGCACTTCTTCCAAACATTCCGGCGGTAACTCTTTGATAAAACGTGATGGACTGTTAAAAGATTCGCTACCAAACAATCGGCGAGATTCTGCGTAGGTAATATAAAGCTTCTCCATCGCCCGAGTAATGCCGACGTAGCAAAGACGACGTTCTTCTGCGAGTCGTCCCGGTTCTTCAAACGACATTTTGCTTGGAAATATATTTTCTTCCACGCCAGTTAAGAACACCAATGGGAATTCCAGACCTTTCGCAGAGTGAAGCGTCATAAGTTGCACGGCATCTTGATATTCGTCTGCTTGCGCATCACCAGCATCCAAAACTGCTTTATCCAAAAAAGCCATCAACGGGGAACTGAGTTCTTCGTCTTCGTCGCTCCAGCTGAATCCACCCGCTGCACCAACCAACTCTTTTAAGTTTTCAATGCGCGCTTCACCTTTTTCACCTTTCTCTTTTTCATGGAAAGGGATCAGTCCGGCTTCTTCGATGATCTGCTCAAAAATGTCGTTCAGGTTCAAATCTGGCTGTTGCACTGTGGTGCTCAAACCTTCGATAAGATGCAGAAACGTTTTAATAGCATTGGTAGCACGAGCCGTCATCAAAGACTGACTAACCACTTCTTGCGCGGCTTTCCACATAGAGCAACCGTGATCACGGGCGAATTCTCGTAACGTTCCAATACTGCGCTCGCCAATGCCGCGCGGCGGTACATTGACGACACGCTCCATGGCGCCGTCGTCATTAGGATCAAGCGCTAAACGAGCGTACGCCAAGGCGTTTTTAATTTCGAGACGGTCGTAGAACCTGTGCCCACCATAAATACGATAAGCAATCTGTTCCCTAACTAAGCATTCCTCGATGACACGAGATTGTGCATTGGAACGATAGAGGATTGCCATGCCAGTCAACGACGATCCCTTGTCGCGCCACTGTTTAATAATGCCTACGATAAAACGTGCTTCATCCTGTTCATTGAACCCCGCATAAAGCGAGATCGGATCGCCTTCACCGCTTTCGGTCCAAAGCTCTTTTCCTAAGCGATCGTCGTTATGCTTAATCAGACCATTGGCCGCATTCAATATATGGCCGGTAGAGCGGTAGTTTTGCTCTAGTCGAATCGTACCAACGTCTTTAAAATCTTTCGTAAAGCTTTGAATATTCTCGATTTTCGCGCCACGCCAGCCGTAAATAGACTGATCATCGTCCCCCACTGCGGTAATCGTACCGTGGTCACCGACCATGATGCGTAGCCAAGCGTATTGAATGGTGTTGGTGTCTTGAAACTCGTCCACCAGCACATGGCGGAAGCGATCTTGATAATGACGAAGTAACGCTGGTGTGCTGAGCATCAACTCATGAGCACGCAACAGTAACTCACCAAAATCGAGCAAGCCGCTGCGTTCACAGGCTTCTTCATAGTGGTAATACAGCTCTCGCATACCTTTGGTGAAAGGGTCATGGCTGTCTGGCACATGAGCCGCACGACGGCCTTCGTCTTTTTGTCCATTGATAAACCAAGACACTTGTTTCGGTGGCCAGCGAGTATCGTCAATACTGAGTTCACGCATAATGCGTTTGATGAGACGTAATTGGTCATCACTGTCCATGATCTGAAAGTTTTCTTTCAGTCCTGCGTCACGCCAATGAGCGCGTAATAAACGGTGAGCCAAACCATGAAAAGTACCAACCCACATGCCTTGAGGAGGAACGCCAACAAGTTGTTCAATACGTCCTTGCATTTCACGCGCGGCTTTATTGGTAAACGTTACCGCCATCAAACTGTAAGGGGATAATTCATAAGCGTGCATCAACCACGCAATACGGTGTACCAAGACACGGGTTTTACCTGACCCAGCCCCCGCCAAAACAAGGCTATTTTGCAACGGCGCAGCGACGGCTTCACGCTGTTTGTCATTCAGTGAGTCGAGGATAAAAGAAACGTCCATTACATTCTGCCATGGTTAATTAATATTTTTGTCATATCAAGCGTGTAAAAATAGGTTGATTTTTAATCTGATTCCGTTTTTTATTAGCTTGAAATGAATTGTCTGTCTATTTTGACTTTTTTTATCTGTCGATGACAGTGATCTATGCACTTCATGTCGTCGAACGTCCAAAAGGGTATAACGATGAACTATTTTACTGAAACACTAACTGAAGTAAAAACCGACATAATGCACGCTTCCATTAGCTTAGAAAATGAAACAAAAGAGCTGAGTAAAAAGGAAGAGGCTCTACGATTATTAAAAGCCAGACGTGCCATTGAACAGCATTTAGAACAAAAACGTTTGTACCATGATATATCGAACGGTTGGGATGATTAGCATTATCTAACCAAACGACAAGGGTCAGCGGAATCAACTCGACTTAGCTTATGGCTAGGTCTAGAGATTCATTTCACTCAAAAAACAAACTGCCTTCCCCATGAATAGATTAGCAATCTGTCTATTTGTGGGTGAAAAATCATTTAATGTCATTTATTACCGCATTTTTACACCGTAATTACCTCCCCGTTTTCTCAACTTATGGCGGTTATTCACGTCTTGGAGTACCATACGCACTGATTTTAAATCTTCTAATCCATAATAAAAAAAGAAAATAACCCTCTTGGGGGAGTTACTATGTTTGAACATATCCAAGTCGCACCAGCAGACCCAATTCTTGGCCTGAATGACGCTTACAAAAAAGATCCAAATCCCAATAAAATCAACTTGGGCGTTGGTGTCTTTAAAGATGAACAAGGCAATACACCCATTTTAAAAGCCGTAAAACAAGCAGAAGAACGTTTGTTGGCTGAAGAAAAAACCAAAAGCTATCTCAGTATCGAAGGCGCACCCGCTTATCGGTCTGCCGTGCAAACGCTTTTATTTGGTAACGATCACCCCATTATTACCAAACAGCTTGCTCAAACAGCTCACACTCCTGGCGGCACGGGCGCACTACGCGTCGCAGCAGAATTCATTAAAAAACATTTGCCTGAAGCCACCATCTGGGTCAGTAACCCAACCTGGGCAAATCATCAGTCTGTTTTCCAATCTGTTGGTTTAGAAGTAGGTAGCTACGCCTATTACGACGCCAATGCTAAATCTTTAGATTTCGAAGCCATGCTGGCTAGCTTGTCGCAAATCCCTGAAGGTGACGTGGTGTTGTTTCATGGTTGCTGCCACAACCCAACAGGCATAGACCCAACACCAGAGCAATGGTATCAATTGGCTAAGCTTTGCAGCAAACAAGGTTTCTTACCATTGTTTGATTTTGCTTATCAAGGTTTTGGTCAAGGACTAACAGAAGATGCTCAAGGGTTACGTACCTTCCTAGAGCACGTTCCAGAGATGTTGATAGCGAGCTCGTTTTCAAAGAACTTTGGTCTTTATAACGAACGTGTTGGCGCGCTCACTATTTTGTGTGAAACAACAGAACAAGCTGAAACCGCCTTCACGCAAATCAAGCGTTGTATTCGTACAAACTACTCGAATCCGCCTTCTCATGGCGCAGCGATCGTTGCAGAAATACTCAATGATAAAGAGCTGTATACCCTATGGGAAAGTGAGCTGAAAGGCATGCGCCTGCGTATTCATGAAATGCGTAGCTTGTTTGTGAATACGCTGCGAGCAAAGGGTGTTAAGCAAGACTTCTCTTTTATCTCAAAGCAGCAAGGCATGTTCTCTTTTTCTGGTCTTTCGCCAGACCAAGTTGCTCAGTTGCGTAGAGAATACGGTATTTACATTGTTGGTTCTGGGCGCATTAGTGTGGCAGGAATGACTCATGACAATATGGGCCCACTGTGTGACGCCATTGCCGCCATCTTAAAAGATTAATATTTAGTCTTTTAAGGTTGTGAATAAAAACGGTGTCGGCTCGCGAGCTGACGCCGTTTTTTTACGACTATTATTTCTGTCAGTTGTTTTATGACCAAAGAGGCTGTTACCTTATGGCCTCGACTTTTTAAACCCAATTCAACAATGGAGACATCAATGACCGCCACACTCATTTATTGCTATGACCCAATGTGTAGCTGGTGCTGGGGATTTCGCCCAACGTGGACAAAGCTGCAAAAATCGTTACAGAGCTTGATTGATTCAAACCAGTTAACCATTCAACCAATGCTGGGCGGCCTCGCAATGGATTCCGATGCGCCTATGGCAGAAGAAATGAAAGGTAAACTAGAAGGTACTTGGAAAAACATTCAGTCGTCTCTGGGAACCGAATTCAATTTTGATTTTTGGCAGACTGCGTCACCACGTCGCTCCACTTATCCCG
>CAXBGJ010000026.1:0-24067 GCA_963975045.1 uncultured Marinomonas sp.
TGGAGTTTGATTTGACGGTATTGGCCGCATTGTTGGCCGTCGTTGGGTATTCGCTAAACGATACTATTGTTGTGTGTGACCGTATTCGCGAAAACTTCCGTATTATGCGGGACACTGAGCCGTATGATCTTGTCAATGAATCGATTAATCAAACCTTGGGTCGCACCTTAATCACTTCCTTAACGACTTTGTTTGTATTGGTTGTGCTGTTTGTGGCGGGTGGTGAAGCGATACATAACTTCTCTATGGCTTTGTTAGTAGGGATAGTGATTGGTACTTATTCTTCTATTTTCGTAGCGGCAAACTTATTGCTTGCATTGGATGTGAAACGAGAAGATCTCGTGCCAGCGCCAAAAGAAGAGCTGGAAGACGATTTGCCATAACCTAGTTTTGTGATTTCTTCGAATACAAAAAAAGCCTGCTTCATATGAAGCAGGCTTTTTTACTGGGTGCTTGTGTTGCGTTTACTTCTCAATAATTTGTCCGAAGTGCATGCCCATTGTTGTTGGCGTTTCCGCTTGTAATGACTGCTCCCATTTGACTGCGTCTTTTCCAAATAAAACGATGGCGGTAGAGCCAAGCTTGAAGCGTCCCATTTCCTCGCCTTTTTTGATTTCAATGTTATTTAGTTCGCTGTAATCCCAAGTCACTACATTTTTATTGAATGGCGTAACTTGTCCTGCCCATGTGGTTTCTATGCTAGCTACGATCATAGCGCCGACCAATATTACCGCCATTGGACCGGCTTCCGTGTCGAAAATACAAACCGTTCGCTCGTTACGAGCAAAGACACTTGGAATTTGTTCGGCAGTTACTTTGTTTACTGAAAATAACTTGCCTGGTATGTGGATCATTTTCGTCAGTTTGCCGGTAAGTGGCATGTGCACACGGTGGTAATCTTTTGGAGAGAGGTAAACGGTTGCGAAAGAGCCTCCAAGGAATTGGTTGGATAGTGAGGCATCGCCACCCAAAAGGCTGGTTAAGCTGTAGGTGTGCCCTTTGGCTTGTAATAAAGTACCGTGCTCTATTTCACCAAGTTGGCTGACGGCGCCGTCGGCAGGGCAGGCAATCCCGTTTTTTTGCTCGCATATTGGGCGCAGCTCTGAACGAATAGCTCGGGTGAAGAAGTCGTTAAAGTTGCGGTAAGACGAAGGATCGCTATTAACGGCTTCTGACATGTCTACTTGGTATTTTTTGACAAATTGATTGATAAAGGTGTTTTTTACCCAAGTATTTTCGCATTCCGCAATGCGGCCAATGGTGCGGGACAGTGTTTTTTGCGGAGTGATATGTTGCGCAAAGGCAAAAAGTTGATCTTTAGTCACGGTATTTATCCTGAGTTATTGAATTTATGGTGTGCTGTGGCTGATTAAAGACACGATTTGTTTAAGATTTTTATAATCTTTTTCATCGAATTCCGTACGGGTTTCTAGCCAAAATATTGCCATTTCATTTTTTGACGTCTGTGTTGAGGCAAGAATGAGGTGGCTGTTGGTGTCAATTATTTGGTCGGCTGTATGCGGTAAGTCTTTTAGTAGGTTGTCTAAATTTTGTCCGAACAAGTGGCTTGCAGAACGTTTTTTGGATAGCTTCTCAAACACACTTGATGGTGAGTTCCATAGAATGGCTTTAATTGTTTCTAAGTTATAGCCAGATTGATACATCGGAGACACTTTGTTGTTTGAATGCTTAAAAATAATACTGTGTTGTGCATTTGGAATGACTTGCTTGATTGTTTTCAGAGCAAGGTTTGCCTTCTGTTTTGTGTCTATGTCGCCTTTTTGACTGAGTGCTTTTTTCAGTGCTGAAATGGGAGATAGCGCGATTTTTGTGTTTTGGTTGGGTGTTTTTTTACCTGTGAATAGGTTGGGGTCAAGAAGCTGTTGTGCGAGAGATATTTTTCCACCGTTATTGTACAAAGTGGCGGCTTCGGTGCTTGCTAGGTGAGCGGTATGAATGACCTCTCCAATACGACGATGCATGACTGTTGCGACGACGCGGTAGAAAAAAGGCAGATTTTTAGAATCCCATCGCATCAAGCTGGCTTCATGAGCAACCTTGTTAGCGCAATAAGAGAAGATAAGGGGGTTGTTGATTAAAATGGTGAGCCTTTTGTCTTCAGTAAAGCCTGGCAGTTCGTCTGGATGGTGGGCCAAATGCGCTAGGGCTTGCATTTCTCTTGCGTTGGGTATGTGTTTGGTTAGAAAAGATTCAATGACTTTTTGTGGTGTGCCCCAATGAGTGCAAAGGTGTACTGTGAGCTCATCAATGCGACAGCCTAAAATACTTAGCTCTGCTTGGCTGGCTTTTTCGCCTTGTTTGATTTTTTGCCTAATAGACATCATTGTTGGGTAGGCGTAGAACCACAGCAGCCATCTTGCAGCATCGCGAAAAAGTGTGATCCAAAAAATATCATCTTCATGGCTGGTTAATTTTTCGATTGCCCAATGTCTTGCTATTGTTGCAGCTTCGTAGCTGGTTTGTATTTCGCTTAAAAAAGCGGCTACATGAGGTATTTGTTGTGTTGTTTTAATGTTGTAGGGGGCGAATCGAGGAAACAGCTTGGCTATACCATTCATTCCGACCATGGCGGCAGCATGAAAAGGTGTTTTTATTTCGCTGTTTTGATTTGGAATGATTCGATTTGCTTCGTTCAGGATGGCGAAAGCCAATAGTGGATCTGATGCTATGTTGGCTTGCATGCCATCAAGTGTGTCTTCTGTTCTTTTTATTTGGGTTTTAAGACGAGATAAATTGACGGACTTAACCGGAAATTTTTTATTTTTAAGGAAATGAAGCCATTCATTTAGGCCAGAAGGTGACTTGTCTTTCATAGCTGGTTACATTAGTGACTCGGTTGTTTATGAGTGTGTAAGTGCTCTTATATTTTTTATCTCATTAATCATACTGTATATTGAGGTGAGAGCATACTTTGTCAGTATTAAGGAAGAAAATATGTTTGCGTTAGCTGGCGTACTGGTTGTTATCGTTAGTGTTGTATCAGGTTACTTGGCATCTCATGGCAATATGTTGGCGCTATGGCAGCCTTTTGAGGTGATTATTATTTGTGGGGCGGCATTAGGTGCCTTCATGGTAGCCAATCCACTTATTGTTCAGAAAAAAGTATTTACTATGTTGCCTCAGATTTTTTCTGGGAGTCGTCATAATAAGCGTTTTTATCTTCAGCTATTAGGCTTGATGTACTGTCTTTTTCAAAAAAGCCGTCAAGAGGGGTTTTTGTCTATCGAGGAGGATATTGAGTCTCCTTTTACCAGTGAGTTGTTCAATCGTTTCCCTGATGTGGTGCGTGATCATGAGGTGGTGGATTTTTTAACTGACAATTATCGGATTTTTACGTTAACAGGTCTGCCTGCGTATGAAATAGACGCCATTATGGACAATGAAATCGAGCAGATTCAAGAAGAACTGATTGCTCCTAGTCATGCATTGAATCGTGTGGCGGAGGCTTTGCCTGGATTCGGTATTGTGGCAGCGGTACTTGGTATTGTTATCACTATGGGGGCGATAGGCGGCCCATTAGAAGAGATTGGTTCGCACGTAGCGGCGGCATTAGTTGGAACATTTTTAGGTATCTTTTTTGGTTATGGGTTTGCTGGGCCGGCGGCTTCGCATTTGGAAAGCTTGGGAACTCATGAGTTAAAAGCGTATTTGTGTATTAAAGCGTGTTTGAATTCGATTGTTTCTGGTTACGCACCGCCTGTAGCAGTCGAGACGGGGCGTAAGTTGCTGCCGCCGGATATGCGTCCAAGCTTTATTGAATTGTCAGATGATCTTAAGCAATACCGCTAGTATGGGCTTATAGCAAGTTTTGGGGAGTTTTAGATGGCTTTAGGTTCTAATGGTCTGGTTATTCGGCGGGTTAAGAAAGTCAAAAAAGTTGCACATCATGGTGGTGCTTGGAAAATAGCGTTGGCGGATTTTGCCTTGGCGATGATGGCTCTCTTTTTGGTTTTATGGATATTAAGTGTCGCCACGCCAGAAGAGTTGGCCAGTATTGAGGGGTATTTCCAAGACCCATTGGGAGCGTCTGTGGCAGGTTATAGCGCCAACCCTATTGATCTTGGTGGGAGCCCAGCAAAAAGTACGGAACAGAAATTGGATTTACAGCTTCCTGAGTCTGGCAGTACTGATATCGAGTCAAGAGAGTTGCGTGCTGGGAATGGCCCTGATTCAGCGGATGCAAATAGCATTAACGATATGGTGCAGAAAGAGATGGGAAGAATGAATATTCTACTCTCTGAGCAGCAAAATATACGTATTGAGGTAACGCCTATTGGTGTTCGAATTACGTTATTGGATGATCCTGATGAGCCTATGTTTGAACGCGGTAGTGCCAGAATGATGCCGGATATTGAAAATACTTTGCTTAGTATGTCTCCCATCTTTAATAAGGTAGCCAATCCTATTGTGATTACGGGGCACACAGACTCATCAAGGTTTGGTGATTCAGGCAGGCTGGATAATTGGGATTTGTCAGCGTTACGAGCGAACGCTGCGCGACGTATACTAGAAGAAGGTGGAGTTGAAGATGGACGTATTGCTCAAGTAATAGGGTTATCAGACACGATACCTTACAATCGATTTGATACAGGCAGTGCTGAAAATAGACGAATCAGTATTACTTTATTGACGGACGAAGCTTATAAGAAAATGCTGGATCAAAATCTCCGTAATTTTGGAAACCCTGCCCAGCAATCTGATTTAAATTTGTCCCCTGAAGCGGTTTTTTAAAAGGCTTGGTTTTCCCGAATAGACTGCTTAATTCTTAAGAAGCTTTGGAAGCGGTGTTCTGTTATTTCACCTTTATCTAATGCTTCAAGAATTGCACATCCTGGTTCTTTTTCGTGAGCACAATCACGGAATCGGCAATAGCCAATATGTGGTTGAAATTCGATAAAACCATTCAGCAGTTCTTCCTCAGAGATATGCCATAAACCAAATTCACGTATTCCCGGAGAGTCAATAAGATCTCCGCCTTTTGGCATGTGGAATAGGCGAGCTGTGGTTGTGGTGTGTACGCCTTTTTTTCGCTTTTGAGAGAGTTCACCAATCGTAATGTCTATATCGGGAAGTATCGTGCCGATAAGAGATGATTTACCGACACCAGATTGTCCGACAAATACGCTGGTTTTATCTTGCAAGAAACTGTAAAGCGATTCCATGCCTTCTTGATACTTGATTGATGTTCTGATTATTTTGTAATTTAGGTCTTCGTATGTCTTTAAAAGGCTATCTAAGCTGGCTTGATTGCTCTCGTCTATTAGATCGCATTTGTTAAGTAGTATCACTGGAGGTATGCCGACGGTTTCAGCGGCAACTAAATAACGGTCAATTAAGTTTGCATGAGCGACAGGTTCCGCGGCAATCACAACGACAATGTGATCAATATTGGCCGCAACGGGTTTCAATCTTCCGTGCATGTCTGGACGCGACAATGAGGTGTGTCTTGGTGTGGTGGCGACAACAACGCCGCCTTCATTTTGCTTTGGACGCCAGACAACTTTATCGCCTGTAACGAGTTGGCCTAAATTGGCGCGTAAATTACAGCGCGTGGAAATACCAATAAAGGGCTCTTGCGTGCCTTCTACTTCGACCTGTGTGCCGAAGTGGGAAATGATCATACCTTCGGTTTCGGGTCCAAGATCAGATGACTGAAGGAGTTCTTCAGCGATATCGCCGCGTTTTTGGGTGCGTTCTACGCGTTCCTTGTGAATTCTTTCAATTCGCCAAGTTTGTTGTTTGGTAAGTTTTCGCTTCGACATTAGGCTCGTCTGATCATATAGTAAGGCGCATAGAGTATAATGCTTGGCATTGATAATAAAGGACTTGGAAGGTTATGAGCTTAAATGAAGAGAATTTAGTATGGATTGACCTTGAAATGACAGGGTTAGATCCAGAGACTGATACCATTATTGAAATTGCGACAGTGGTGACAGACAAACATTTAAATGTGTTGGCTAAAGGGCCGAGCCTTGCAATACATCAGGATAAGTCGGTGATGGATGCAATGGATGAATGGTGTACACAGCATCACGGCGATTCTGGTTTAACGGCAAGAGTGTTGTCTTCTACGATCAGTATGGAGCAGGCAGAGTCTGAAACTATCCAGTTTTTAGCGCAATACGTTCCCGCTGGAGCTTCGCCTATTTGTGGTAACAGCGTTGGTCAAGATCGTCGTTTTTTATACCGTTACATGCCTGGTTTAGAAAGATTTTTTCACTACCGCTATCTTGACGTGAGTACGGTGAAAGAATTGGCAAAACGCTGGAAGCCAGAGGCGTTAGAAGGCTTTAAGAAATCAGGCTCACATTTAGCGATGGATGATATTCTAGAATCTATTGGTGAGCTTCAGCATTATCGTCGAACCATGTTTGGCTTAGACGATAAGGTATAAATGCCATTTGAGAAGGATCTAGAAGGTATTTAATGAGCTTTTGAGATTAAGGCTCATTAAATAAGTGCAGAAACTCCGTCCCAGATAAGCTTGATTCCTGTTAGGAAAAGAAAACCATACATGAATTTAAAAAATATCGCGGTTGATATTTTATAGTGCAGCCAAGCGCCGAGTTGAACGCCTAGGTAAGCAATAGGAGTAAAGCAAAGAGATAGGAGTATGTTTGAAGTGTTTAGCTGCCCAAGCATGCTGTACGGAATGAGTTTCACATAATTAATGGCAGTAAATATCACCGCTGCGGTAGCGACATACTGCGTTTTATCAAGGTTGGCTCTAAGTAAATAAACGCTCATTGGTGGACCGCCAGCATGGGCGATAAAGCTGGTGAGGCCGCCGAGAGCGCACCAGAGTTTTCCAGCGATGGCACTGAGTGGTTTTGGTTGAGTTGTGCTATTTTTTCTTGGCCATGAGTTTAGAACAAATCCTACCGCAATAATCCCCACCATTATTTTTAGCCACTCAGACGAAAACCATGATGCGGTCAATCCTCCAATAATAACCCCGACGATAGCCGCTGGAATGCATTTAATGAGTTGTTCGTTGCTCCATTTCCCCCAGAACTTTTGCACAGCAAATATGTCCATAATACACAAGATGGGAAGCATGATGGCGGCAGCAAAGATAGGAGAAGTTTGAAGGGATATGAGTGGTACGGCCATAATGCCGAATGCACCAGAAAATCCTCCTTTAGAAATGCCTGTAATAAATACGGCAATGGCAATGAGTGAAATGAGAAGCCAATCCATAAATGTCCTTCGTTGTGCTGTTAATGTTGTTAGCTTGCCGATTATGGGGCATTGGTGCTTGTTTCAAAAGCCTTCTGTATTAGAATTGCGTGAGTTTTTTGTGTTTGCTCTTTTTGGGTATAGAGAGGATTAATAAGTAATGCGAATAGAAAAAGATGTTTACGGTGAAGTGGCGATGGAGAGCCTGGGAGAGGTTATTTCATCTGCATTGAAAATGGGTGGGGTGGTTTATCTAGAGGGTGATCTTGGGATGGGGAAAACCACGCTGGTGAGAGGGGTGCTGCGAGGTCTAGGCTATGAAGGGCCAGTGAAAAGTCCAACTTACACCATTGTTGAGCCATATGAGTTGCCCGGCTTGGAGGTTTATCATTTTGATTTGTATCGCGTTAGCGACGCGGAAGAGCTTGAGTTTATGGGGATTCGGGATTACTTCACTGACAGTGGTTTGTGCCTGATTGAGTGGGCAGAAATGGGCCGAGGGGCGTTGCCAGAAGCGGATTTGGTGATCTTTTTGAGTTTGATTCGTCAGGGTCGTCATGTCTCTTTAGAGGCGCAAACAGAAAAAGGTTTGGCTGCTCTAAAAGTTTTACAAGAGGTCATAACTTCTTGATGTATAGAAGTCTTTACTATAAGTAAGATTGAGATCCATTTAATCAGCAGTTATAGTGTGTCAGATATACTAGCTAGCTGTCTGATATGCATACTAAATTTCACATTTGTCTTTTTGTTTTTATTAATTTAATTCTGTCTGTCGCGTCTTTGGGGGTTTTTGCCGCTGAGGTTCGAGATATACGTGTCGCTCAACAAGAAGGGGTGACGCGTTTGGTATTTGAGCTTTCTGATGTTTCAGAGCATCGAATATTCCCTTTATCAAACCCTGAGCGCATTGTTTTAGATATTAGCGGTGTTGTGTTAGATACAGCCGTCGTAAACGGCTTGTCTGCGCTATCCTCTGATGTGTTGATGCGAGTACGCTACGCTAAGCGTGATAGTGGGGTGCGCTTTGTACTTGATTTGGCTCAGAAGGTCAGGGCAAAAAGCACTGTTCTAGCGGCAAATGGTACTTATGGTCCACGGATTCTTGTCGAGCTTGAATATGGTGTCCGTAAGCCTGCCACGATAGTGAAAAGTTTGGCGAACCTGTCAAAAGAAAAACGTAATATCGTCATTGCGATAGATCCAGGGCATGGCGGTAAGGATCCAGGGGCTTTGGGGCAATACAAAGTTCGAGAGAAGGATATTGTTCTATCGATTGGCAAGGAGTTGGCGAGTCGAATCAATGCGGTAGATGGTTTTAAAGCAGTCTTGACGCGTTCGACGGATACTTATCTTCCTCTTCGCGACCGTTCACGAGTGGCGCGTGAGGCAAATGCCGATTTAATGATTTCGATTCACGCGGATGCTTTTACTAAGTCGAGCGCTCGCGGCGCTTCTGTGTGGGCGCTTTCTCTTAGTGGTAAGAGTTCTGAGATGGGGCGTTGGTTGGCCCAGCAAGAAAACTCGGCGGATCTGGTCGGTGGGATTTCGTTGGATGATAAAGATCAGTTGTTGGCGGAAGTGTTGTTGGATATGTCGATGAATTCGACGATTCAAATGAGTCTTAATATTGGTAAAAGTGTTTTGGGTGAAATGAAAGGTGTCGCAGTATTGCATAAAGGCAGCGTGCAGCAAGCTGGATTTGTTGTACTAAAATCACCGGATATACCATCGATATTGATTGAGACAGGCTTTGTATCAAACAAAACAGAAGCAAAAAATCTTTCTAGTAGAGCGTATCGGGTTAAGTTGGCGGCCTCTATTGCCACAGGTGTTGTTGAGTATTTTACGAAGAACGCGCCAGATGGAACGCTGGTTGCTTGGAAGCAAGGCAATCATGCGGACTTTGTTTATACCGTTGAGAAAGGCGACACACTGTCTGAGATTGCGCGCAGTAATCAGGTGTCTCTCGCGGTTATACGGCAAGCGAATGATCTGAAAAACGATGTTATTTGGATTGGTCAGAAGCTAGTCATCCCTGCTGGATAGAATTCCATTCCCTTTTGTTATTAATTAAAGGTTGCTCATGCAAAGAATTAATCTTTTGTCACCACGTTTAGCCAACCAAATTGCTGCAGGTGAGGTGGTTGAGCGTCCAGCTTCCGTTGTGAAAGAGCTACTTGAAAATAGCCTAGATGCTGGTGCTTCTCAGCTTGATATTGATGTGGAGCAGGGTGGTGTTAGACGTATAAAAATACGTGACAACGGCACGGGGATTATGAAGGATGATTTGTCCTTAGCTTTGAGTCGTCATGCAACGAGCAAGATTATAACGCTAGATGACTTAGAAGCGGTTCGTACTCTAGGGTTTCGTGGTGAGGCGTTAGCGAGTATAAGCTCTGTTTCCAGAATGCATCTTACCTCTCAGGCAGAAGATGAGTCAGAGGCATGGCGAGTTGAGGCGGAAGGGAAGGATATGGCAACAGCCGTACGCCCTGCTTCGCATCCACAAGGTACAACCATTGATGTGCGTGATTTGTTTTTTAATACACCCGCTCGTCGAAAGTTTCTACGCACAGAGAAAACAGAATTTGCCCATCTTGAAGAGGTGGTGAAAAGGTTGGCGCTCAGTCGCTATGAGACAGGTTTTCGTTTAAGCCACAACGGTAAGCAAGTTTATGATCTTCGCCCAGTAACGGATCAGCTTCATGCTGAACACAGACTGGCAACCTTGCTGGGTAAAAAATTCATAGAGAATTCGTTGACGCTGGATGTCGAAGCTGCGGGGTTGCGCTTGTGGGGGTGGATCGGTTTGCCAACCTTTTCTCGATCTCAGGCGGATCTACAGTACTTTTTTGTCAATGGCCGAGTGGTTAAAGATAAATTGGTGGCACATGCTGTTCGTCAAGCGTATCGCGATGTTTTATATAATGGTCGTCATCCTACTTTTGTTCTGTATCTTGAGCTGGACCCTTCCACCGTTGATGTGAACGTGCACCCAACAAAGCATGAGGTGCGGTTTCGCGACGGGCGTTTGGTTCATGATTTTTTGTTTAGTCGGATACATAAAGCCATTGCGGATGTGAGGCCTGAATCGGATGCAGCACCCACCGGAATGCAAGAAACATCATCGAACGAGTCGGAGATAACAGAACAATCTGCTTTGCAGTTGTCAAATCGTCCTGCTTCTTCTGGAATGGATTGGATGAGGTCAGCGTCAAGCTCGCCAAGTTCTTCAGATGTTCGTGGTCAGCTTGATGGGATGCGCCGTCTTTCTGGTTATGCTCAGGAATACACGACACAAACTGAGACGGTTGACCCTGAGACAGGTGAGGTGAGAGAGGTTGCTCCCTTAAGTTTGCTTGGGCAAAGTGATGTCTCTGCTTTTGGGCAAGATGTGGATTATCAGGCAGTGCCTCCCTTAGGGTTCGCTGTTGCTCAGTTGCATGGTGTGTATATTCTTTCCGAGAGTGAGCAAGGGCTTATCCTGGTCGACATGCACGCCGCCCATGAACGCATTGTTTATGAGCGAATGAAAACGGCTTTTTATCAAAAAAACATCTCATCACAGCCTTTACTAGTGCCTATTAATATCGCTGTGTCGCAAAGTGAAGCGGATTTGGTTGAGGAAAGCAGTGCTGTTTTTGAGGCGTTTGGGTTTCGTGTGGAAAGAACTGGACTAGAAAGTGCCATGGTTCGAGAGGTTCCCGTTATACTGATTCGAGGTGATGTTGAAGGTTTGGTTCGTGATGTGATTAGTGATTTATCGGCAAATGGTATATCGGATCTAATGGAATCACGTGCAAATGAACTGATGGCATCCATGGCTTGTCATGGTGCGATTCGAGCGAATCGCAAGTTAACAATTGCAGAGATGAATAGTCTTCTTCGCGATATGGAAATAACGGAGCGAAGTGGGCAGTGTAATCATGGTCGACCGACTTGGGCGCACTTGAGTATGTCTGACTTAGATAAACTCTTTTTGAGGGGGCGTTAAAATGGCAAAGCCACATGTTGTTTGTTTAATGGGGCCGACGGCTTCAGGGAAAACTGGGTTGGCGGTTGAGCTGGCGCAGTGCCATGGCTATGAAATCATTAGTGTTGATTCGGCCTTGGTTTATAAGGGAATGGACATTGGTACGGCAAAGCCAAATGCGGAGCTGTTGTCAAAGGCGCCTCATAGGTTGATTGATATAATCGACCCGCTTGAATCTTACTCTGCGGCTGACTTTGTTGTTGACGCGGTGGAGCAAGCTGAGGAGATTTTATTAAAAGGTAAAACGCCCCTTTTGGTTGGCGGTTCTATGATGTATTTCAATGCGCTGCAAAAAGGCCTCGCTGAAATGCCAAAAGCTGACGCAGCGGTACGTGCGGAGATTGAGAGAGAGGCGCAAGAAAAAGGGTGGGTTGCCTTACATGAAGAATTGCAAAAAATCGATCCTGATGCGGCACTTCGTATTCACCCTAATGATCCGCAGCGCCTGCAAAGGGCGTTAGAAGTGTATCGTCTTACGGGTAAGTCGATGACTCAGCTTTGGGCTCAGCAAGAGGCTGTTTCTTTGCCTTTTGATATGATTAATATGGCGGTGATGCCAAAAGAGCGAAGTGTATTGCACGCTCGAATTGAGCAACGTTTTTACGACATGATGGATCAGGGTTTTTTGGCTGAAGTAGAAGGTTTATATCGACGTGGAGACTTGTCAATTGATATGCCTTCTATGCGTTGTGTTGGTTATCGGCAGCTGTGGCAATATTTAGAAGGTGTCGATTTGCTAGATGATGCTATCTTTAAGGGTGTTGTTGCCTCTCGTCAATTGGCTAAAAGACAACTTACTTGGTTGAGAGGTTGGGATGATTTGATGATTTTTGACAGTTTGTCTAAAGATCTTTTGTCCGAGACCTTGAATTATATTGAAAGCAGGATTATATAGGGGAAATGGATAAAAATTTGGTGTAGTATCTACAGTATTGTTTTATCAATATTTAATTTAATATTTTACGCTTACTTAAGGAGATTCAAATGTCGAAAGGGCAATCATTACAAGACCCTTATCTAAATATTCTACGTAAAGAAAGAGTGCCAGTGTCTATCTTTCTTGTGAATGGAATTAAACTTCAAGGTCAAATCGAATCATTCGATCAGTTTGTGATTTTGTTAAAAAATACCGTTAGTCAAATGGTTTATAAACATGCCATTTCTACGGTTGTGCCTTCTCGTACTATCCGCATCCCGTCTCCTGATCAGCCGGAAGAAGATGCTGCTGAATAGTTTGTCTATAATACGGCAAACAGAGGAATACCAGATTGTTTTTTGAACGACCAGATAGTGGTGAAATAGCAGTATTGGTCCATATAGATTTTAATGATAAAAATGAATCTTATGGTCCAGAAGAGTTTGTTGAGTTAGCTATTTCTGCTGGCGCAGATCCTGTGGCTGTTGTTACAGGGTCTCGTCAACGGCCTGATGCTAGATACTTTATTGGTACTGGCAAGTTAGCTGAGATAAAAGATATTGTAGATCGAGAAGAGGCGCAAGTCGTTCTTTTTGATCATGCTTTATCTCCTTCCCAAGAGCGTAATTTAGAAAGTGCTTTACAATGTCGGGTGCTTGATCGCACAGGGCTCATTTTAGACATTTTTGCTCAGCGCGCACGAACACACGAAGGTAAGCTGCAAGTGGAGCTTGCTCAATTGCAGCACACCTCAACTCGACTTATTCGTGGTTGGACTCACCTTGAACGCCAGAAGGGCGGAATAGGCATGCGTGGTCCGGGTGAAACTCAACTTGAAACAGATCGTCGCTTGTTACGAGAGCGTATCAAGGCAATCCAAAAAAGATTGAGTAAAGTAGATTCTCAGCGTGATCAAAATCGTCGGTCGCGTGATCGGTCTTCTGTGCCAACGGTTTCTTTGGTTGGTTATACCAACGCAGGTAAGTCTACATTATTCAATCGAGCGACAGGTGCGGATGTATTTGCGGCGGATCAATTATTTGCCACACTTGATCCTACCTTGAGGCGCTTGGATGTTGAGCAGATTGGTTCGATTGTTTTGGCGGATACCGTCGGGTTTATTCGTCAGCTACCACATAGATTAATTAAGGCGTTTCAGGCAACGTTAAGAGAGTCTTCCGAGGCGGATTTGTTGTTGCATATAGTGGACGCTGCTGATATTTATCGTGATCAGAATATGGCGCATGTTGATACTGTGTTGGCAGAAATTGGTGCCGATGAGGTGCCAACCTTAATAGTATTTAACAAAATAGACGCATTGCCAATGGCTGAGCCTCGAATAGACAGAGATGCAGAGGGGAACCCTTTGCGAGTTTGGTTGTCTGCTCGTGATGGCCAAGGTATTGATTTGCTTAAGCAGGCAATCGCTGAGCTGTTGGCGGTAGATGTTTTTAGTGAAACGCTTTATTTGTCCAGTAAGTATGGGCGCTTAAGGGCGATGTTGTTCGAGCATGGGGCTGTAAAATCAGAGCGCTTTGATGAAACAGGTCGATTTGTTCTTGATGTAAAGTTACCTAAAAAAGACTATTTGCAGATTTTGGCTCGTGCGGGCATGTCTGAGGATCAGATCGAAGCCGTGTAAGCTGTACAGAATTATCATTAAAATAAAGTGGAGACGTAGTATGGCCTGGAATGAACCGGGTAATAACGACAATGACCCATGGAATCCAGATAAAAACCGTAATAATGGTGCTGGACGCCCAGATGGAGATCGTGAAAAAGATGCCAATAATGACCCTTGGGGTCGTAAGCCTGGAGGGAAGGAACAAGGCCCCCCAGACTTAGATGAGGCTTTTCGTAAATTGATGGATATGTTGGGTGTCAAAAAATCCCGCAAGTCTGGCGGCTCCAATAACGGTGGCGACTCCGGTATGTCTGGTAAGTTTGGTGGCGGTTTAATTGCTGTTGTTTTGCTTGCTTTGTTGGGTTTATGGGGTGCGACTGGTGTCTATCAGGTAGATCAGCAGGAAAGGGGTGTTGTGCTTCGTTTAGGAGAATATCACTCAACTGTTATGCCTGGTTTGCATTGGAATCCGTCTATGATTGATTCTGTTACTAAGGTTAATGTGACGAAAGTTCGTTCTCATGACCATAAGGCATTGATGCTGACAGTTGATGATGCGATCGTTGAAGTGGGTGTTTCGGTTCAATACTCCGTTCAAAATCCAAAGGATTTCTTGCTTAACGTTCGTAGTCCTGAAGAATCTCTTGCTCAAGTGACAGAAAGTGCGCTTCGTCATGTAGTAGGTAGTTCTGAAATGGATCAGATTTTGACAGAAGGTCGAGAGTTACTGGCGGCAGAAGTTAAAATTCGTATTCAAGATTACAGTAATGCTTATGGTACTGGCTTATTGATTTCGAAAGTTAACGTTGAAAATACTCAGGCGCCGAATCAAGTGCAAGAAGCGTTTGATGATGTTATCAAAGCGAAAGAAGATGAGTTGCGAGTACGTAATGAAGCCGAGTCTTATGCTAATGGTATTATTCCTGAAGCTCGAGGTCGTGCGCAGCGTATCAGAGAGGAAGCTGAGGCTTATCGCTCTGAGATAGTTGCTCGTGCTAGTGGTCAGGCTGATCGTTTTGATCGTTTGTATCGTGAGTATACTAAGGCGCCAGACGTTACTCGTCGCCGTTTGTATATTGAAACGATGGAGTCGGTCTATAAAGATGTGAATAAAGTTGTTGTTGACACTCAAGGTGGAAATAACATGATGTATTTGCCTTTAGATCAGCTAATGAAACAGCGTGCAGAGTCATCTAAAGGTACAGGTTCTGCAAGTTCAGGAAATATTGGGGCGTTGACAGATCAAGTTCTTGATGAGATACGTAAACGTCAGAATTCAACCGTTCGTAGAGAGGGCAGAAACTAATGAAAGGCTTTTCTTTTTCAGTTTTATTTGTGGTTCTTCTCGGCATGTTGGTTGCTTCTCAAACGCTTTTTGTCGTAAATGAGACAGAGCGTGCAGTGGTGCTTAAGTTTGGTGAGATTGTGCGAGGCGATGTAAAGCCTGGTCTTCACTTTAAGCTTCCAATTGTAAACGAAGTTAAGATTTTCGATGCTCGAATTTTGACAATGGACTCTCGTCCTCAGCGTTATTTGACGTTGGAGAAAAAAGCGGTTGTCGTTGATTCTTATGTGAAGTGGAAGATCGATTCAGTTGTTAAGTTTTATCAAGCCACTTCTGGTGATGAAATTATTGCTAATCGAATTTTATCTTCGCGAGTGGACACTGGTTTGCGAAATAAGTTTGGCGAACGAACGATGCATGAAGTTGTTTCAGGTCAGCGTGACCAGTTGATGACTGGGTTGCGTGATGAGCTAAATGAAGTTGCTCAGAATGAGTTGGGTATTTCTATTGTAGATATCCGAGTCAAACGCATCGATCTACCGCCTGATGTAAGTGAATCTGTTTATGCTCGTATGCGTACTGAACGTGAGCGTGAAGCTCGTGAGCACAGATCGAAAGGTTTGGAGCTTGCTGAAGGTATTCGTGCCGACGCAGATCGCCAACAAGTTGTTTTGGAAGCTGAAGCACAGCGTGATGCGGAGATGATCCGTGGTGATGGTGATGCTAAAGCGGCGGCTATTTACTCTAACGTTTATACTCAAGACCCTGAGTTTTACGAATTCTATCGTAGTCTTCAGGCTTATCGCGAAAGCTTTAATGGTAACAGCGATTTGTTTGTCCTTGAGCCAGACAGTGAGTTCTTTAAGTATTTGAATAGCTCTACCGGTGGTTTCACTAAATAGAGTGGATATTCATCAATAATCGTATATGAAGCCTATTTGTTAAAATAGGAAACATGGTACTATTACAGAAGCCGGGCTAAGCCCGGTTTTTTAATGATCAAAATAAAGAGAATCTATGCAGGAATTGTTGCAGTCGCTGCTCATTGGCGTCAGCCTTTTATTGATCGTCGAGGGTTTTTTGCCTTTTCTCGCCCCGAATTTTTGGCGTGAAATAATGGTGAAAGCAATCGCGAGCTCAGATTCGAATTTACGCATTCTGGGGGCGGTTAGTATGTTTCTTGGATTAATGCTTCTTTTGCTGACACGAAGCTAAGAGGGTAATTTAATGTCATTAGCAGATCGCTGGTTACTTCCTGATGGGGTTGATGAGGCGTTGCCTGAGCAAGCCGCTAAAATCGAATATCTTAGAAGAACGCTGCTTAATCTCCATGAAAGCTGGGGATATCACCTAGTAATACCTCCTCTTTTAGAGTATTTGGACTCCCTTCTTACGGGAGCCGGCTCAGACCTAGAAATTGAAACATTTAAAGTTATTGACCAATTATCAGGTCGACTTCTAGGTATTCGCGCCGATTTTACATCGCAAGTTGCGCGTATAGATGCCCATTGTCTTAAAGACAATGGTGTTCAGCGTTTGAGTTATTGTGGCAGTGTTTTGAGAACAATGCCTGCAGGCTTGGATGGAACTCGTAGTCCTATTCAGTTAGGGGCGGAAATTTATGGTCATGGTGGCGTAGAAAGTGATGTCGAAGTGTTGTCTTTGATGTTGCAGACTTTATCTACGGCTGGCTTGTCTAATGTTGTTCTTGATCTAGGGCATGTTGATGTTGTTAGTGGTGTTTTAGCAGCATGTGACCTTAGTGCGGATCAGAAAGGCAAACTGATTGAATTGTATAAAGCAAAAGATTTGCCTGAACTAGATCGATATGTTGAAGAGCTTAGTTTGGGTGATCTTGAAAAACTGTGGTTAGTTGGTTTGCCGCGTTTATGTGGTGGTAAAGAAGTATTGCTGAGCGCTACTGAATTGCTGGGTGGTGTAAATGAGTCGATTCGTGATGCGATTGTCTTATTGCAAGAAGTAAGTGAGTCTATCTGTCAGCGTTTTCCTACTGTTGGATTGCATTTTGATTTGAGTGACTTGGTTTCTTATAGTTACCATACTGGTGTTGTTTTTGCGGCTTATGTTCCCGGCCATGGTAATGCGATCGCCCGTGGTGGTCGTTATAATAATATTGGGCAGGTATTTGGTCGTTCTCGACCCGCGACAGGTTTTAGTACGGATGTAAAAGCCTTGGTTTCTTTGACGGATATTATTGTTAAAAAGCCAAAAACTGTTTTATCGCCAATTTGCTCAAGTGATGCGCTTTGGAAAAAAGCGAATTCTTTGCGTGCTGAAGGGTACCGAGTGGTAGAGGTTTTGGATGATCTTTACACTGGAGATGCTGATTTTAAGCTGGATTTTGTTGATGATGCTTGGCAGTTAATGCCGGTTCAAAACTAGACTTTTCTTTAAGAACTATCTAAATGAGACCTGAAATTATGGGTAAAAATGTTGTTATTCTAGGCACTCAATGGGGTGATGAAGGTAAAGGTAAGGTTGTAGACCTACTTACTGAAGATGTTGCTGCTGTTGTGCGTTTTCAAGGTGGTCATAACGCAGGCCACACTTTGGTTATTGATGGTAAGAAGACAGTTTTGCACCTGATACCTTCTGGTATTTTGCGTGAAGGTGTTCAATGCATCATTGGTAATGGTGTGGTGTTGTCTCCAGCAGCGTTGAAAGCAGAAGTGCTTGATCTTCTGGAGCAAGGTGTTCCTGCTGTCGATCGTTTGAAAATCAGTGCGGCATGTCCTTTGATTCTTCCTTACCATATTGCGATTGATCAGGCTCGCGAGCTTGCCAGAGGCGAGAAGAAAATTGGAACAACAGGTCGTGGTATTGGGCCTGCGTACGAAGATAAGGTAGCGCGTCGTGCTATACGTGTTGGAGACCTATTGGACTCTGAGCGTTTTGCAGCCAAACTTAAAGAAGTGCTTGAGTATTACAACTTTGTTCTTACTCATTACCATAAAGTTGATCCGATTTCCTTTGACGAGGTTTATGCGGAAGGCTTGGAAATGGCTGAATTTTTGCGCCCAATGGTAGCAGACACGATTACTCTGCTACATGACTTGCGTAAAGCAGGTGCGAACATCATGTTCGAAGGGGCTCAGGGGTCACTGTTGGACGTTGATCACGGTACTTATCCATACGTTACGTCATCTAACACGACGGCGGGCGGTGCACCTGCGGGTACGGGTTTTGGTCCATTGTATCTAGATTATGTTCTAGGTATTACGAAAGCCTACACCACACGCGTTGGTTCTGGACCTTTTCCTACTGAATTGTTCGATGAAGACGGCGAGCGTTTAGGTGTGCGTGGTCATGAGTTTGGCGCGACGACTGGTCGTTCACGTCGTTGTGGTTGGTTTGATGCTGTGGCTTTACGTCATGCGGTTCAGATTAACTCTGTCTCTGGTATTTGTTTGACTAAGCTTGATGTGTTGGATGGTTCTGCTGTCATTAAGGTTTGCGTGTCTTATGCAAATGCAGACGGCACTCCTGTGACAGGGACTTTAGTTGATAGCGAAGGTTATGAGCAGGCTAAGCCGGTTTACGTTGAGATGCCAGGTTGGACGGAATCGACAGTTGGTGCTGAAAACTTTGACGCTTTACCAAAAAATGCTCAGGCTTATATTCGCTTTTTAGAAGAACAAGTGGGTATTCCGGTTGATATTATCTCTACTGGACCAGACCGTAACGAAACAATTGTAATTCGAGATCCTTTTAAGCAATAGGGTTTGTATTACAGGTTTGGTTTTTTAAAAAAGTCGCATTTTGCGGCTTTTTTTGTTTTTCTGGGTAGCTAAGTTCATCATATTAGTATTCTTTGTAAATAGAGTGAAAAGAGGGGAAGGTGTTTGTCTAGCGCTAAGGTAATATTTACAATTGAATTTATGGCGATGTAACTGCCTGCAAAATAATGAAAAAATGAGAGGAAATATTTATGGTTAAGTTATTGCTTGCTGATGATGATGCTCGTTTATCCGATTTGATTAAAGAATACTTTGATGGTGAGGGTTACGAAGTAGCGCATGCTTGGAATGGTCGCGAGGCATTAGAGCTTATGGCCGCGGACATGCCAGATATTATTATTCTCGATGTCATGATGCCAGAATTAGATGGCTTTGAAACGTTAAAGCAAATCCGTAATAAAAGCGCGGTGCCCGTTATTATGTTAACGGCAAAAGGCGACGATATTGATCGCATACTTGGATTGGAAATGGGGGCGGATGACTATTTGTCTAAACCTTTTAATCCGCGAGAATTATTGGCTCGAATTAAAGCGATTTTGCGCAGAGCGAGCCAGGAGCGTGAAGATGATCCAACGGCAGACATAGAACTTTCTGGTGTGTTGTTGCGCCGAAAAGATCGTACGGTTTATTTGGAGGGCGAGCTGGTTGAGCTAACAACGTCTGAATACACTTTACTGGAATGTATGTTAATGGCGCCTGGACAAGTGTTGACTAAGCAAGAGCTTTCAGAAAAAGCACTTGGTCGTAAGTTGACTATGTATGACCGCAGCTTGGATATGCATATCAGTAATTTGCGTAAGAAAATTGGTAATTTAGAAAACGGAGATCCTCGAATCAAGACGGTGCGTGGTGTAGGTTATATCTTTGTGTCGAATGAGTAAGGTGTTTAGTTTTTTATGAAAAATACTTTTCTGCGTGTATTTCTGGTGGTGCTACTGTCCAATATCGTTGTGGTTAGTATCGGTTTAGGGATGGTTCAGTTTATCCAGAAGCGCAACCAAGTGTCAGCTGATCTGCTGGGTGATGTTGGTGTTCAGTTGGTGGCTGGATATGAAAAGTTTGGTATTACTTCATTGCAAGAAGAGACAAAAAAGGCGGAGAAGAAATTGTCTGGTACTATTTATTTGTATCAAGAAAATGGTCGACCTCTTCTTAAATCGTTACCTCGTAATTTTAGGGAGCAGAATACCCCGAGCGTGACCAGTCGGCCTGCCGCCGATTTTCTGCACAGTCAATTTATTCAGGTGATTGGTGGAAATAATGTTCAATATCTACTGATTTTTAAGCCGAACCCCGAAATTGATTCGCTAGCGCCTGGCGCTGTGGTGGGTTTTTCTTTGCTTGGTTTATTCGTGTCTAGTGGTGTATTGGCTTACTGGTTATTAGGGCCTTTGTTGAAGTTGCAGCGAGTTGCTAGGTCTTTTGGGCAAGGGGATATGACGGCGAGGGTTGAGAATAAATTAGCCCGAAGAAATGATGCGGTTGGTAAGTTGGCGCGAGAGTTTAATGAAATGGCGGTTAGAATAGAAACGCTCCTTTCGTCTAAAGAGCGTTTAATGCGGGATGTGTCTCATGAGTTAAGGACACCGTTAGCAAGGATTGAGGTGGCGCTAACCATAGCGGAAGATAAGTACGGTATTGAATCCCAAAAAGGCTATTTGTGTCGTATCCGCACAGAGCTTCATGAGCTTGATGAGTTGATTGGTCAGGTGCTTACTTTGAGTCGACTAGAGGCAGCTTCTCTTATAAAAGAAGAGATGAATTTGCAGGAGTGGCTTGGGGAAATTGTTGATGACGTCAGTTTTGAAAGTCAGCTTAAGGGGATTTCCGTTTCTAAGTCTGGTCGTGTGCCAAAAACCATATTGGGCGACCCTCTTCAGTTGCGGCATGCTATCGAGAATGTGTTACGTAATGCTTGTTTTTATGCGGGCGGTGGCGGTGTTATTGAAGTGGAAACGCAAGAAAAGTCTGGGTTTGCCTTTATCTATGTTCGTGATAATGGTCCCGGCGTGTCTGATGATAAGTTAGAGAAAATATTCCACGCTTTTTATCGTTCTTCTGAGGCGAGGGGAGCGAATAGTGGCGGCTTTGGTGTTGGTCTTACGATTTCCCAGCGTATTATTCGTGCACATAAAGGTCAGATTACGGCTCGTAATCGAGAGGGGGGTGGTTTGGAGGTGTGCTTTCAATTGCCGTTGGCTTGATGTTTCTGGGTCTTATTTATTTTTACGCTTGAAAAAGCCCTTGTTATTGTTTCTTTAGGTAAGTAATATGCGCCTCGCAAGTTGGCTAGGCAGTCGCCGCTCAATTTATTGAGGGGAGGAAAGTCCGGGCTTCGCAGGGTAAAGTGCCAGGTAACGCCTGGGGGGCGTGAGCCTACGGAAAGTGCAGCAGAAAATACACCGCCTAAGCAGTTTACTGCCGGTAAGGTTGAAATGGTGCGGTAAGAGCGCACCGCGCGACTGGCAACAGTTCGTGGCAAGGTAAACCCCACTTGAAGCAAGACCAAATAGGAACTCTTTGGCGTGACCCGCGCTGAGTTCGGGTAGGTTGCTAAAGACGTGCAGTGATGTACGTATTAGATGAATGACTGTCCACGACAGAACCCGGCTTATCGGCCAACTTGCATTTTTCCTTTCTTTGTTAATTTCTCATGTAAAACAGAATAGCTTAAGAATTTCATTGTTCTTGGCTTTTTTTGTGCGTGTGGGTTTTCTAATGTCGTTATTATTTCAGTTTTTCTGTACTTCTTATTTTACTGATCGAATGCCGCTTATATGAGCGGTTTTTTTGTGCCTGTTTTTCAGTTTTTTTATCTTTAATCAATATTTTTTTACTATTTTAGAGAAAAAGTGTTAAATTGTGGGATAAAGTGTCGATAAGTGGGATATAAGCGTGTTCAGAGGAATTCATCAAGTCAGTGTCGATGTTAAGGGGCGAATGTCGCTTCCAGCACGCTTACGCGATGATCTTGCTCAATATGACGAAGATGGTGTAGTTGTCACCATAGATCCTGTTTCTCGATGCTTGTTGTTGTATCCCTTGTCTGAATGGGAGTTGATCCAGCAAAAATTAGACAAGTTGCCTTCTTTTCAACCGCAGGCTAGACGTCTTCAGCGCCTTTTAGTAGGGCATGCTACCGATTTAGAGGTTGATAAAGCGGGTCGGATTTTATTACCTGCACCGTTACGCGAGTTTGCTCGTTTAGATAAAAAATTAACCATTCTTGGTCAAGGCAAAAAATTAGAAATTTGGAGCCAGGAAGAATGGGAAGCTCAGCGCGAAGATTATTTATCCCAAGATGCGCTTGAGGACCTACAAACTGAAACCATGATGGATATTTCTTTATGACAAAGACGATGGCAGAACACATAAGCGTCATGCTCGATGAATCCGTCGATATGCTGGTAACCGACAAGAATGGCCTTTACGTAGATGGAACCTTTGGTCGTGGCGGACATACTCGTTTGGTTTTAGAACGATTAGAAGCGGGTCGCTTGCTTGGTTTTGATAAAGATCCTGTGGCGATTCGGCATGGTGAATTGCTACAGCAAGAAGATTCACGATTTACGATTGTCCAAGACAGTTTTGCCAATATGGCTACGCATATTTCAGACGTATTTGGTGTCGACAAAGTAGATGGCGTAATGATGGATTTGGGTGTTTCATCACCTCAGATCGATGATGCTGAGCGCGGATTTAGCTTTATGAACGATGGTCCACTTGATATGCGGATGAACCCAGATAAGGGTATTAGTGCTGCTCAATGGGTTGCGACCGTTAGAGAAAAAGACATGGCTGATGTTATGTATCAATATGGCGAAGAGCGATTCTCTCGTCGTATTGCAAAAGCTATTTGTGAATATCGTTCCCATACGCCAATTCTAACAACCCTCCAATTGTCAAAAATTATTGCCGAAGCAAATCCTGCTTGGGAGAAAGGAAAAAACCCTGCTACTCGGGCATTTCAAGGTATTCGGATTTACATTAATAACGAGCTTGGTGATTTAGAAATTGGGCTTGAAGCCGCGACGAAAGCATTGAAAGTAGGCGGCCGATTGGCGGTTATCAGTTTTCATTCTCTTGAAGATCGTATTGTTAAGCGGTTTATGAAGTTACAAGCGAAAGGGCCTGAGCTACCAAGGCATTTGCCAATTCGCAATGCGCATCTTGATATTAAGTTTAAGACGATAGGTAAAGCGATTAAGCCGTCTTTATCTGAAGTGAGTGAAAATGTGCGATCTCGTAGTGCTGTATTGCGGGTTTTGGAGCGCGTAAGTGATTAAGGTGAATGTTGCGCCGGTGGTATTTGCTGTCGGTGTTTTGATATTGGCCATGGTGTCAATCGCTGTTGTCACACAGGTTTACGATTTTAGAAAGAGCTTCTCTTATCTTCAAACGTTAAGGCAGGATGAAGTGGATTATGAAGTGAAGTGGGGGCAATTGCTGCTTGAGCAGAGTGCGCTAACGCAACCCAGTCGCTTGGAACAGGCGGCGATAAAGGATTTAAAAATGCACACACCCTCTCAGGATGAATTGATAATAGTGAAACCATGAATATTGAAAATCGTGTCCACACCCCAGGAAAATGGCGCTTTAGATTCGTGTACGGCATTGCTTTGCTGTTGTTTCTTGTCGCTGGCGGACGGCTGTTTTATTTAACGGTTGTTGATAAAGCGTTTTTGCAGAATCAAGGCGAAATTCGAGCAGTAAGAACGGAGTCTATACCTGCTACCCGAGGGATGATTTTGGATAGGCGTGGGGAGCCGTTGGCGGTTAGTACACCAACTTGGACAATTATAGCCAACCCTAAAGCGTTATGGAAAATCCAACGAGATCCGTCTTTAAATATTGGTCCTGAAGAAGAAATTAAGCGCCTTGCGGGGGTTATGGGTGTTGGTCGGGCGTGGCTACAAGAAAGGTTTGAGGCTAATAAAAGTCGTTCTTTCATGTATTTGAAGCGTCAAATCCCACCTAATGAAGCGGACGCTATTATGGCGGCTAATGTTATTGGTGTGAGTAAAACCAAAGAGTATAAGCGTTATTATCCAGCCGCAGAAGTCGCTTCACATGTTGTTGGTTTTACTAATATTGATGATAAAGGACAAGAGGGTATCGAGCTTGCCTATGATCAAGCGCTAGAAGGCCAACCTGGGCGACGCAGTTATGTGAAAGATCTCAGGGGGAATATTATTCGTGGTGTTGGTGTGGATGAGGCCGAGCATCCAGGTGAAAATATTGAGTTAAGTAT
>CAXBGJ010000027.1:0-23835 GCA_963975045.1 uncultured Marinomonas sp.
AACCGCGTCGTAATTTCATTCAAGAAAATGCCTTGAACGTAGCGAACTTAGACATCTAATGTTCTTCGATTGAGTTAAGTCGAGTGAGTAAAAAGCCCCAACTTCCTTGGAAGTTGGGGCTTTTTTGTTTTGTCATTTCTTGATCGAGGTTTTTATCGAACCTCGTTTACATAGCGGTAATTGTCAGACAGTGCGCGGTGGCTGGCGGTCAGTAGTGCTTGGTTTTTACTGTCAAAACAAATGTCGTCTATCACTAACACTGCTGTCGGTGTGTCTGCTTTACTTAGGTTTAATAATGCGATGTCTTCAGAGTTTGCTATATCTGCTCTCAATGTCTCGCGTACAGCACTAATGCGTAAACTATATTGGTCACGTAGGTTGTTTAATAGCAATGCAGGAACGTCATCTGGCGTACTTGGAAAATCAGGAACCAGGTATTCGGGAATAGCTATATGGTCAACCATAACGGGTGAGTTGTTGTGTAGGCGCACCCGAACCAATGAAATGACATTGCTTGTCTCATTAAGACGCAAGTGACGTTTTTCGTCATCTGTTGCTGGTCGTATTTCTACGGATTTAGTAATAGTTTGCGTGTTGATTAACTCATTGTTGGTATTATGTAGACGGTAGTATTTGTAAAAACGATCAAGTGTGTGATGAGGAGTTCGACCTGTTACTACTGTGCCTATGCGAGGTTTTCGTAGAAGTACGCCTTGCTTAGTTAGGATCTGTAGAGCCTGACGTGCCGTTCCATAAGAGACACCTAATTGACGCGCAAGCTCAGTTTCTGCTGGAAGAATATGTCCCTCAGACCATGTGCCATCCAGAATAAGATGCATAACTCGTTCCTTAACTTGTTCATACAATGGCGTCGCCGCCAATGTCCGTCCAATACTATCTCCTATCTTGAGGTCTGCCTTTGATTTCATTTTCCGAACGCCTATTTTAATATATATTTTTATTCTATACATGTATTAGATCAAATTTATTACATTTTTAACATACACAACAGAAAAAATATTAATCCTTATTAATCAATAATATAAGTTTTGTTTTTTATATTTTATTAATATGTAAAAAATAAAACTTGCAAAAAAAAAGATATTTCATTCTTATATAGTAATGATCAAATCAAATATAAACATAGATGAAGATGCATTGCTAAGCATGCTAAATGAGCTTGTTGCTTTAGATAGCTCCTTCCCTCCGGGAGCAAGTTATCCAGAAATGGCGACTTTGCTTGAACAGATGACAATGCAATTTGGTGGAACTCGCACCCGAGTTGATGTGCCTGAAGCATTATGGAAAGTACCAGGTACCCATGGCGCGCGAACTAACTTAATTGTGCGGCCTGACTTAGCTCCGGTTGGTTCGCCTGAAGTTACTATTTATTTCCATGTGGATACAGCGCCTGTTGGTGATGGTTGGACACGTCCTGCTTTTCAAATGACGTGTGAAGGCAACAAAGTATATGCACGCGGTGCCGCTGATATGAAAGGTGCCATTGCTGCTGCATTAGCTGGACTTGAGGCATTACGCTCAGCGGGGCATCCATTTGAATTTCAACCTGTACTGGCATTTTGTACAGATGAAGAAGGTGGTGTTTATCCGGGGATTCGCTACCTAGCTGAACAAAACCTTGTGAGCGATACCATTATCAATCTAAACGGTTCTGCGACACCCCGTATATGGGCTGGCAGCTTTGGATCGTTGGACTTTGCATTTGAATTTGAAGGGAAAGCCGCCCATTCGGGTCGACCTGAACTAGGCGTTAATGCCATTGAACAGGCGTTGCCTGTCTTGAATGCTTTAACCATGCTGAAAACGGAAGTTGAAAAACGTACTTCTGTTATGCCAGCACAACCGGGAACGGCTGGGCCTTTACATGCCCTGCTTAATATCACTGCAATTCATGGTGGCGATAAAGGCTCTGCACTTCCTGGTGCTTGTAGAGTGGTTGTGAATCGTCGTTATGCACCGGAAGAAAGTGTCGTGACCGTACGCTCTGAAATACAAGCTTGTGTAGAGATCGCGTCGAAGGGTTCAGAACTTATTGGGTGGACTATGTCAGAAATAGGTCATCTGCCACCTGTAGAAAATACACAAGGTGTTATGTCTCCCCGTTGGACCGCAGCAATGTCTGCTGGTTATGACGTACCACTGGATGAATTTGTGGCTTTCGGATCAACAACATCATCAGATTTTGGCTGGATACAGCAAGCTGGTGGTAGGCATCGTGAAATTATGCTGGGAGGTTTATCTCGACCAGACCGTAATGTTCATGCTGCCGATGAATTTACTACAAAAGAAGATTTGCTGGGTTTAGCACGATCAATCGCATTATTTTTCAGTGCGGATTTTGATTAAAAAATTAATGAAATATGACCAATTTTGTCAAATCAAGGAGTATCAAAACCATGAAAACTGAATTGAATAGACGGCAATTACTTAAACTCTCTGCGGCTGGAGCTTCGGTTGCATTAACTTGTGGCCTGTCTAGTGTGTCAGTGGCTGCAATGAGAGCGGATAACACACTTAGATTAAGTGTAAATATTACACCGGGAGTTTTGAACCCTATGTTAGGTCGTGCAGCGGCAGAATATATGATGTCTGAAATGCTTTATTCTGGCCTGACTTCACTAGGCACAGATATGACTGCTCAGCCAGACTTGGCAACAGAATGGTCATCAAATGACGATGCGACACAGTGGCGTTTTACCTTGCGTCAAGGTGTAAAATTCTCGAATGGTCAGGAATTGACGTCAAAAGATGTGGTAGCCTCACTTCGAAAGCTACTCAATCCAGAAACAGGTGCACCGGGCCGACGTAACCTTGGTCCAATCAAAATGGTCGAGGCCGATGGTGATTACACTGTCGTTGTAACAACCGAAACGCCGTTTGCGGATTTACCTGTCGCTTTGACTTACCCAACAGCCAAAGTGGTTCCTGCCGATATTATTGCAACGAATTTCGACAGCCTTGCACAGGTTCCTGTGGGTTCTGGTCCATTTAGATTAGAAGAATTTCGAGTCGATGAAATTGCTGTTTTGGTAAAGAATCCTGAGTATTTTGTTGCAGGCTTACCTTATCTTAATCAAGTCGAAATCAAGACCTTCCCTGACGCTGCTGGCTCTACTGCGGCATTATTGGCAGGTGAAATCGATATGATTCATGACGTACAACCTACCGACTTTGCACGAATTGATAAAGCTTCTGGAGTGAGCGGACTACGTACACCATCAGGACGTTTCCTTGATGTTGTGATGGATACAACCGTTGCGCCTTTCGACAATATTTTAGTACGTCAAGCCTTGTCTTACTGTGTTGATCGCGAAGCCATGATTGAATTGGTAGCTGATGGGTACGGAACACCGGGCAACGATACTCCAATTAATGTCGCTTATCATTATTACGCCGATGCACCGCATAAATCTTATGATCCGAAGAAAGCGAAAGCGCTATTAGCAGAAGCAGGATACCCAAATGGATTGGACCTTGAATTAATAGCATCAGTGAAGCCGGGTTATCGCTCTACTATGGCGGTTGTACTTCGTGAGATGGCGAAAGCGGGTGGCTTTAATATCAGTGTGAAGACAATGGATCACTCGTCTTACCTTGATCAGGTTTGGAAAAAAGGCAAATTTTATGTTGGTTTCTACAACATGATGCCAACTGAAGGTATGTCATTCAATTTGCTGTTTACCTCTGGTGCTTCTTGGAATGAAACAAAATGGAATAACAAAACATTCGATGAATACGTACGTCTTGCAGATGAAACAACGGATTCGGAAAAACGTAAGGAACTTTATGCCAATGCTCAGTCATTGATGCAAAAAGAAGTACCTGCATTGATCCCATGCTTTTTCGATATTCTTGGCGCAAAAGCGGATTACGTAAACGGATATGAGCAGCACCCACGTGGCGCTAGTTTTGCGTTCCATAAGATTTGGGTTGGCTCCAATGCTCCTGAAAAAAGCTAATCGCTCTTCAGAAAGAAAAGCTGATAGTTCTGTAAAAAATTAAGGTACAAGGCGTCTGAACATGACTGTTTCTTATGTAATAAAACGACTGATTTATTTAGTTTTTACCGCTTTGTTGGTCTCTCTGATTGTGTTCAGTGTCACGCAGCTCTTGCCAGCTAACGCAGCCACAATGATCCTTGGCGAATACGCCACGGATGAAGCATTGGCGATATTGAATAGCAAACTGGGGTTAGATGATCCCGCCGTTGTTCAATATTTTCGTTGGTTGGGGAATGTGGTACAAGGGGATTTTGGTATTTCCCTTCGTACTAGTCAGCCTGTGGGACCGACGATTCTAAACGCGTTTGGAAGATCGGCCATCTTGGCAATCACATCACTTGTGCTGGTTTGCATCATTGCGATTCCACTTGGGGTTTTAGCGGCGTCTCGTCGTGGTAAACCAACAGACCTTGTTGTTTCCTTGGTGTCTTATATCGGTGTCAGCATGCCTGAGTTTGTGTTGGCAACCTTGTTATTAGTATGGCTTGCAAGCCCTTCGATTGGGCTTTTCCCTGCTTCCGGATATGTACCTTTCTCAGAAGATTTCTGGGGTGCGTTGCACCATATCGCCCTGCCCGTATTGACCTTGACGATTGTATTAACGGCTCATATTAGTCGAATGATTCGTTCTGAAATGGCTGACACACTCGAGATGGATTTTATTCGAGCAGGTCGCTTGCGCGGGTTATCAAGACGACGAGTATTGTTTCGTCATGCGCTTCGTAATTCGATGTTGCCAGCGATTACCGTCATTGCGCTGGATGTGGGCTACCTGATTGGTGGTGTCATTGTGGTTGAAGAAGTATTTGCTTTTCCAGGTATCGGTCGACAATTGATATTAGCCATACAAAATCGAGATTTACCTATGATACAAGCGGGTGCGCTCATTATGGCGGCTTCTTATGCCGTCGCTAATCTACTCGCTGACTTGGCATACGGTGCCCTTGATAAAAGGATTAAATATTGATGCTCTTTTTAATAAAAACGTTGCGTGCGTTAATGCGCAGTCCACAAGGTGCTGTGGGTACTGTACTGGTTTTCTTATTGTTATTGATATCTGTATTCGGTCCACTTCTCGCACCACAAGATCCTGAAAGCTTTAATTTTGGTTCTCGCTTTGCGCCACCCTCTGCTGAGTTTCTTTTTGGTACTGATTGGTTCGGGCGTGATTTGTTCAGTCGAATTTTAGTCGGCGCTCGTTCTACTGTGTTGTTGGCGATATTAGCGACCTTTATAGGGACCGCATCTGGCGCCTTGATTGGTATTTTTTCTGGCTTTGTTGGCGGATGGGTAGATGAACTTATCATGAGAACCATTGATGCCATCATGGCTATTCCCGGTTTATTACTGGCGTTGATGATATTAACGGTGCTTGGCTCATCAAGTCTAAATGCGGTTATTGCCATTGGTGTGGCATTTGCTCCCGGTATGGCAAGGATTTCACGCTCAACCACATTAGCAGTGCGCGAGCTTGATTATGTGTCTGCGGCTCGTGCTCGTGGGGAAAGTAAGTTGTGGATAATTTTCGCCGAAATTTTGCCGAACATGGTCGCGCCAGTCATCGTCGAAGCAACCATTCGTGTGGCCTTTGCCATTATGACGCTGGCGACTTTATCTTTCTTAGGGTTAGGTGCTCAACCACCTTCTCCTGAATGGGGATTAATGATTGCTGATGCGCGCGAACACATGTTCCGTAGCCCTTGGCCGATTCTTGCTCCCGGTATTTCAATCGCGCTTGTCGCCATTGCATTCAACCTTCTTGGGGATGGTTTACGTGACGTTTTGAATCCCCATTCACAGGAATAAAACTATGACGCAGATAATGGTATTAGACATTAAAGACTACAGTCTGACCTATCAAACGCAGTCAGGCCCGATACGTATTCTTGAAAACATCAACCTTCAAATTGCTAAAGGTGAAGTGTTGGGACTGGTTGGAGAAAGTGGCTCCGCCAAATCCTCTCTTGCCTATTCTGTTATGCGTGACTTACCGGGACAGGTAGAGTTAGAAACAGGATCAATGTGGCTGAAAGGTGAAGACCTGATGACCATGAATGAAGAAGAGCTGATGCACCGCCGTGGAAAACAGATTTCTATGGTTTTTCAAAATGCCGCGACCGCATTGGACCCAACTCAATCGCTCGGTGATCATGTGGTGGAGACATTACAAGTACATCAAGCGGCCAGTAAGCAGGACACACTGAAACGCGTTTATGAGTTATTCGAGCTGGTTGGTCTGCCTGATCCGATCTTGATGGCAAAAAAATATCCTCATGAAGTCTCTGGTGGTGAAAAACAGCGTGTTGTCTTGGCCATGGCTATTTCGTCCAATCCTGATCTAATTTTGTTTGATGAGCCAACCTCTGCGCTAGACGCAACAACAGCGGTGAACATGCTTGACCTGTTTGCTGAAATGCAGAAAAAAATCGGCGTCGCTGGATTGTTTATCAGTCACGATTTAGGTGTTGTTGCTGAAGTCGCAGACCGAGTAGCGGTTATTTATGGCGGCAGAATTGTTGAAGTGGCGACAGTAGACGATTTATTTTCTAATCCAAAGCACCCTTATACTCAATCATTGTTGGCCAGCCTACCCAGACCTTCAGATATCAGAAACAAACGCGGCCTTAAAATAGATGAAGGCACGCCTCCGCCACGACGAGGCGAGGTTCCTTCTTGTAATTTTTCTCATCGATGTCCTAAACACGACCAAACAATCTGTGACCAATCTCGTGTGCTATTAGAGGTACAAGGCGATCGTAAGCTAGCGTGTGTGCGCCCCGATGTTGCTGTCGACGAAACACAGGCAAGTTCATCCGATATTTTACCGGCCACAACAGACGTTGTGTTAGAAGTGAAAAATCTCACCGTTAAGTTAGGTCGAGCCTCTCTTTTAGATGAACTGCTTAATAAAGAAGCGACTCAGGTTCATGCCGTTAACAACATTGATCTTAAAATACATCGTGGTGAAACCGTCAGTTTGGTGGGCGAAAGTGGGTGTGGTAAATCAAGCCTAGCTCGCGCGCTTGTTGGGCTAAATTCATTCGAAGGTGAGTTACGTTTAAATGGACGTGATATCAAAGGCTTAGATGCGGCTTATCGCGCCGATGTTCAGATTATTTTCCAGAATCCTGACAGTTCATTGAACCCTAGGCACACACTAGAAACCATTTTATCGCGGGCGATTAAACTATACCGTCCTGACATTGCTTCTGTTGAGCGCAGCGAAGCCATTCAAAAATTGCTTGAACAAGTTCGCTTACCTGCTCATTACCGTAATCGTTATCCGCACCAATTGTCTGGTGGCGAGAAGCAGCGAGTCGCCATAGCTCGTGCGATTGCGGCTGATCCTAAGGTGATTATTTGTGATGAAATAACCTCTGGGCTTGATGCCGCCGTACAGGCCGCTATCGTCGCTTTGTTACGACAGATTCAGCAAGAGACTGGTGTGGCGTTGCTGTTCATTACTCATGATTTAGCGATTTTACGTCACATTGCCCATCGAACGGCGGTTATGTATTTGGGTGAAATCATAGAAACGCGCTCAATCGCGGGACTCGATCATGCACCTTATCATCCTTACACAGAAGCGCTTTTGTCTTCTGCCAGCAGTCCTGATCCAAAAACTGAAACACGCCAAGTGCGACTCAAAGGTAGTTTGCCTGTGCGAACGTCCTTGTTAACTGGGTGCGGTTTTGAAAGTCGTTGTCCTAGACGTCTTGGTGATATTTGCCATGAGCAACCCGCTCCAATGAAAGAGGTTGTTGAATCATCCCACGTTTTGAAATGTCATCATGAAATTGTTGACCTTGAACACATTGAGCCTGTTTGGAAATTCACATGACATCGTACAAAGGCCTCGATCTTAATATAACTATGGAGATACCGTTATGAATGGAACTGATATTTTCGATTTTATCGACGTCGATTCCTGCTTAAATTTACTTTCTTCTATGGTGCAGCATAAGAGCTATACAGAAACTGAAGGCGAACGATTACTGGCAGGTGTGATGTACGAGCGTATGACCCAATTGGGTATGAGCAGTGAATTACAGCCCGTCGTTGATGATCGAGTGAACGCTATTGGACGCCTTAAAGGGTCAGGTGGCGGCGCCAGCCTATTGTTCAACGGACATCTTGATACAAACCCAGCAACAGAGGGCTGGACGGTAGATCCGTGGTCAGGACTGATCGACGATGAATTTATTTATGGCATTGGCGTTTCTAATATGAAGGCTGGTGATGCCGCCTATTTTTGTGCCGTTGAAACCATTCTTAAAGCGGGAATTAAGCTGAAAGGCGATGTCGTGCTGAGTTTTGTTGTTGGCGAACTGCAAGCGGGTATCGGAACAGTTCGAGCGATAGAACAAGGGCTTCGTGCCGATTATTTTATCAATAGTGAACCAACGGATTTGCAAGCACTCACTATGCACGCGGGTTCGGTGATGTTTGATATTGAGCTGGTGGGCGATACTCGTCACTTGTCTAAACGTGAAGAAGCCTGTGATGCTTTGGCCGCCGCAACAGTGCTTGCGCAACGTATTAACAAACTCGTTTTTACAGGGGCGACAACACCTGACCAAATTGCCGTAAACCGAGGTCACGTTGGTTCATTACGTGCCGGATTAGGTCGTGAATATCACGAATGGCGACCACCGCAAGTTGCCGATCAAGCCAAGCTTAAAGGATCATGCCGTTATGGCCCTGGTCAAACCATTGAGAGTGTGACTTATGACTTAGAATTGTTGTTAGAAGCGCTTAAATTAGAGTTTCCAAAGCTTCAAACGTCACTTCGAGTCGGTGGACCAACAGCGAATGCGTTGCGCATGCCGCCGTTTGAAGTGTCTCGTGATTCTCGTATCGTTAAAACTCTGAATTCTGCGTTTGAATCTGTGATGGGATACGCTCAACCAACGGGGCCAATAGCGCCTGCGGCTTTCTTTGGAACCGACGCAGCACATCTTGCAGCAGCAGGAATGGAAGGCATTGTCTGTGGGCCGGGTGGCGAGTTTAATACCATGCCTGATGAGCGTGTACGCAAGGAACAGTTCCTGAATTGCGTGCGGATTTACATCCTATGCATTATCGATATTTGTGGCGTTAGCGAGTAAAGACTACCTACTCTTTTGATAGGCTGGATTTTTAAAAGCAGTTAGAGCTTTCACTCTAACTGCTTTTTTGTACTTGAAAGAATGTGATCTTTATCTTCTTCTGAACTGCACAACCTCAGATAGCGGATATTACCCTTAGATAAAAAGTCGACACTGGTGCGAACACTTCATGATCCGTAATCTTGGGTTTTTCTTAGATGTGATTGGATTTTAGCGTTTTTCTAGATATTTAAAGGCTCCAATCAAAGTATCGTGAGGTGTTTTAGGCTTGTAGCCGAGCTCTTTTCTGGCTTTTGAAATGTCCTATTCTTGCTTCACGTTAAAGAACATAGTGACTTGGTTAGCTATCAGTTCAGCAGGTTTTCCTGTGATTTTTGCAGCTAATCCTAAGATTCCCGATAAAACGTACAAAAGCCATTTTGGGAAAACGGGTGGTGTTTTGACTTTTAGGCCGGTGTATTTGGCTGCGTTTAAAATCTCGTCAAGAGAAGAAGAATGGTCATTGGCTAGAATATAGCGCTCGCCTGCCGTGCTTTTTTTGCTAGCGGAAACCATGCCTTTTGCGACGTCACTAGGATCGAATAAGTAATTACTTGAGAATGACTATCATTATATTTTTATTCAGAGAAAAAACTTACCTTTTTGGTGCATCTTTACGCAATTGGCTATTTTGTTACTGCTATCTTGGTTTAATCGGCAGCCAATATTCCATGTAGCTCTGGTGGCTTTTAGGGTCGTAATGAGGTTCATAAACTTCTAATTCGTAGCCTGAAATCCCATCGTAATCGGATTCTGGCAGCCAGCGATGGATAAACCACTCAACGGCTTGTTCAACCGCAGCCACTTTGCCATGAACGGGAATCACGGCGTATTCTTGTGACGGCACGTCAAGGGTGTCATAAGTGTTTTTAGGTTGGCCTAAATACCCTGCCCAATAAGGCTCGAAAGTAACAGCTCTGCGGCTTTGCTTAAACGTAATTCCCTTATGTATTGGGCGACGGTGAGTCCTGTTGCTTCACCAAAGACTCGCTGAAATTGCCAGCGAGACCAACAGCTTTTTTCAGCTAGACTTGCGACATGGATAGATTCATCCAAATGCTCATGAATGTAGTCTAAAACTTTTTCAATGCGAGTGAGTTTGTGTTGCAAAGGCATAATGTTCAAACACATAAATAATAATGATTATCATCTAATTTAGGCATCATTGCCAATGCTTGTGTATCAATTTGGCCATCGTTTTCATAATTGTAAAAAGCCAAATCCGCTTTTCGTAGTAATCGATCTATTTTCACTGGGTGTCTATTAATTAATCAAGTTGCATGATTAAATCAAATTATGCTCGTTTATTCTGACGGACTCGAATTGTTCACCTCTCCCTAGGTTCATTAGGTTGTTTCAATCCTCTAAAAAATACTATGGATGCAGCTATGAAAGAATTAGCGCGTACTGCCACTTATTGCTCGATGTTTGTGGCAGCCGGTGCTGTGAGCGGAATACTTGGCCCAAGTCTTATTTACCTTGCTGATTTGATTCACGCTTCAGTGGCTGAAATCTCCGTTGTCTTTGGTGCACGAGCCATCGGTAATATTCTCGGCGCTTTGTTGGCAGGACGCATGTTTGACCGCTGGCAAGGTCATCATTACTTGATCCTTATGTTGGCACTGGTCATTGTTGGGCTGGTATTGGTGCCCTTTTCTATTAATTTACCGATGTTGGTGGCTTTATTCTTTTTGCTTGGCGCCGCGGAAGTTTCCGTCAATGCGGGTGGCAACATGATGATGCTGTGGCTACACAAAGAAAAAGTGGGTTCTTATGTGACCGTGCTTCATCTTTGTTACAGCACGGGCTGCATGATTGCGCCTTTGGTGTTGGTTTTTAGTGAGTGGATGGGCCAAAATTATGGCGTCGGTTATTGGTTGTTGGCGTTGTATGCTCTGCTGCTGCCCTTTTTATTATGGCGTCAACCCAGTCCATGTTTTCAAGCTCGTGAGAGCGAAGTGGTACCGGAAGCCAGGCAGAAAGCGACGTTTCTGGCTTTTTTAACAGTGATCTTTGTGTATGTGGGTTTTGAGATCACGATCGCGGGTTGGATCAGTACCTATGGTATTTTGATGGGTGAAGGCCAAAACCAAGCGGCGGTACTGGTGTCTTGGTTTTACGTGAGCTTGTCGCTTGGGCGTTTAGTATCGGTGCCGCTATTACGCTGGATACCGTTACAGTATGGTTTATATGGACTGATCTTTTTTAGCATTATTGGTTCTGTACTTATGTTTGCTTTCCCTGATCTTTCTCTTGTTATTGTTGCCCTTTGGTTAGGCCTTGGGTGTTCTGCGATCTTCCCCATGTTGTTTGCCTACGCCAGCAGCATTATGTCTTTGAATGGAAAACGAACGGGATTGATTTTTGTATGCTGCGGATTAGGTGCTTTGGTCGCGCCTTCATTGACGGGTCCTATTATTGATGCTTTTAGTGTGTCAGCCTTTCCCGTGGTGTTGATTGTACTGGCGTTACTGATGTGGGTTAGTTTTCGCCGTCTAGAAAAAATGACCTCTTAGGAAGTTTAAATGTAAACAAGAGTAAGTGCTCACTTACTCTTGTTTACATTGTTACTGGTATTTGTGCAGCGTTGCAATGGTGAAAGCGGCCAAATCGGTATAGACGTCGAAGTAGAAATCGATGCTCTTGTATTGCGTCTCACGGCCTTTTCCAGTCAACACTAATACTGGCGCGCAACCGCGCAAATTTCCTGCCTGAAGGTCTCTCAGAGAGTCTCCAACCATAATCGCTGGGCAGTCTTTGAATGAGACGCCGAGCTGTTTTTCAATGTTTTCAATCATGCCGCTTTTGGGTTTTCGACAAGTGCAGTTATCGTCTGGACCATGAGGACAATATTGAATGCCTGAAATGGTACCGCCCTCTGCTTCGACCAGTGCGGTCATTTTATCGTGCATGGCATGCAGTGTTGCTTCGTCGTAATAGCCACGCGCAATGCCCGATTGATTGGTGACAACAAACACTTTAAAGCCTGCTTTTGACAATGCGGCAATGGATTTAATACTGCCGGATAGGGGTATCCATTCGTCAACAGATTTGACGTAGGCATCAGAATCTTGATTGATGACGCCGTCTCGATCTAACAAAATGATGGGTTTGGGTTGCGTCATGAAAATACCTTAATGATGAATCTGGAGAATGAGAGGTGGTTATTTGCGTTCACCGATATCAGCGAAGATGGCGTTGCGACAAGCAAGGCTAAGGTCTTGTGGCGCGAGCCCAATATCCAAACCTCGTTGTCCACCGCTGACGTAAATTTTTTCAAAAGCTTGCGCACTTTGATCAATGCATGTCACCAGGCTTTTCTTTTGTCCGATTGGGCTGATGCCGCCAATCAAATATCCCGTAAGCCGTTCGGCTTCTTTGACGTCGGCCATGCGCAGCTTTTTTACCTTAAGTGCTGCGGCGGTGCGTTTTAAATTCAACGTACCGGTCACCGGCACAATGGCGACAAAAACTTCTTTATCGTCACTGACGAGCAGCGTTTTGAAGACAGCAGCAGGATCAAGATTTAGCTTCTGAGCCGCCTCTTCGCCAAAGTTAGAGCAATGTCGATCGTGTTCATATTCGTGAATACTGAACTCGATTTTTTGCTTCTTTAATTGGTCAATAGCCGGCGTCACCTTTTCTCTCCCCCTATTTTTGCCAAAACATCGGTGTGAATAAAACCAATAAAGTAAAGACTTCCAAACGACCCAATAGCATAGAGAAACACAACATCCATTTAGCGGGATCGCTTACATTTGTAAAGCTAGAAGCAACATCACCTAACCCCGGACCAAGGTTGTTTAGTGTCGCGGCCACCGCTGACCATGCTGTTACTTGATCCAGCCCTGTCGCCATCAAGCCAATCATCAAAACAATATAAACCAGTAAATACGCAGAAAAGAATCCCCATACAGCCGACACGACTCTTTCTTGAATCGCCTTGCCGCCGACTTTAACGGGAATAACCGCATTAGGGTGTATCAGACGTTGTATTTCACGGATGCCTTGTTTGAGGATCAATAGAATACGAATAACCTTCATGCCGCCGCCAGTTGAACTGGCACAGCCACCGACAAACGAAGTGACGATTAACAAGAAAGGTAAAAAGTGTGGCCAGCTAGCAAAGTCTGAGGTGCTGAAGCCGGAGGTGGTCGCGATAGAAACACTTTCGAATACCGCATAACGCAGTGACGTGCCCCAGTCAAAAGTCGAGGTCATGGCCAGTACCAGCGTGGAAAGAATAACGGTGCTGGAAAGAATCAATAAAAAGAAGCGTGCTTCAGGGTCTTTGAAATAATGCCAAACGCTTTTGTGGCGCCAAGCATAGAAATGCAAAGCAAAGTTAAAGGCCGACACAATCATAAAGAAGGTACAAATCAACTCAATGGCAACACTGTTGAAGTAGCCGATACTGTCATCGTGTGTCGAGAAACCGCCAATAGCGACAGTCGAGAAGCTGTGACAAATGGCGTCGAATAAGCTCATGCCTGCGATCCAGTAACCTAAGGCACAAACCCCCGTAAGCGTCGCGTAGATGTACCAAAGCGCTTTGGCTGTTTCGGCAATGCGTGGTGTGAGCTTGGTGTCTTTTACCGGCCCTGGTGTTTCGGCACGATAAAGCTGCATACCACCGATGCCTAACATTGGCATGATAGCAACAGCCAATACGATGATACCCATACCGCCTAACCAAGTGAGTAGCTGTCGATAAAATAGAATGGACTGCGGTAAGTCGTCAATGCCGGTAAGGATCGTTGCCCCTGTTGTTGTGAGTCCTGAGATGGATTCAAATAAGGCATCGGTAAAGGACAGGTCTGGGTTTTCTGATAAGAAAAAAGGCACCGAACCGAACAATCCCAGCACCGTCCAGAACAGTACTGTTACTAAGAAGCCGTCGCGAATTTTCAATTCTCCACGTTCGTTACGAACCGGAAACCATAAAAGAAAGCCGCCTAATAAGTTCACGCCAAGCGCATACAGAAACGCATTAAGAGCACCATCAGAATAAATCAGAGAAACGATAATGGGCGGAATCAGCGAGACGCTAAATACCATTACCAATAATCCAATGACACGTAAAATGACACTAAAATGCATACTGACTTCCTAGAACCTGATTTTGTTCATGTATCAGGCCATTGTTAAAAATTCTGGCGAAAACCGCGCTTGGCTTTTTACTGGCGTTATTTTTTGTCTTATTTTCCTGCTTTAAAAAGGGTCTCATTAAAAGAAACTTAAACCCACTTGAAAGAGCTGCTCTACCGCTGGAATTTGTTTTTTATTGGTCACAAAGATGATCACATGGTCTTCTGCTTGAATAACCAATTCGCTGGTGGCGATGATCATATCGTCTTGGCGAACGATGGCACCGATCGTGGCGCCTTCAGGCAAGTTCAAATTAGCGATGCTTCGCCCCACTACTTTTGAGGAACGATAATCCCCGTGCGCTACCGCTTCCAATGCTTCTGCTGCGCCTTTTCGCATCGAGTGAACATTCACCACGTCTCCGCGTCGAATATAGCTTAATAGCGAGCTGATAGTGGTTTGTTGAGGCGAGATCGCTATGTCGATCATGCCTTCTTGCACGATATCGACATAAGCAGGATTGTTGATAATCGTCATAACGGTACGAACGCCCAATACTTTCGCCAGCATGGACGACATGATATTTGCTTCGTCATTGTTGGTCAGCGCACAGAAGACGTCGGTGGATTCGATGTTTTCTTCAAGCAGCAATTCTTGTCTCGATGCATCACCATTTAGCACAATGGTGTTGTCCAAGGTTTCGGATAAATAACGACAGCGCTCTGGGTCTCGTTCGATGATTTTGACGCGATATTCTTTTTCGAGACTCTGTGCCAAACGCTCACCTATATTGCCACCGCCCGCAATAATAATGCGTCGATAAGGCACGTCCAACGGACGCAGTTCACTCATCACATCCAACACGTCACGTTGAGCGGTAAGAAAAAAGACTTCGTCGTTGGCTCGAATATAGGTATTGCCATCAGGCGAAATGGATTTACCATCACGATAAATTGCCGCGATACGTGTTTGAATGGATGGCATGTGCTCCTTCAAAAAACTGATGGGTTGGTCGATTAAAGCCCCCCCTTTTTCAGCTTTTACAACGACGAGTTGTACTCTACCTTCGGCAAACTCCATAACCTGCAAAGCACCGGGGTAGCGAATCAATCTGCTTAGGTGTTTCGTCACCTCTTTTTCAGGGCTGATTCGAACGTCCATTGGTAAGGCTTGATCGCTAAACAGCTCTGGGTATTTAGCATAAGCGCTTGAGCGTATGCGACCGATTTTAGTGGGCGTCTTAAATAAGGTATGCGCCACCTGACAAGCGACCATGTTGGTTTCATCTTGGTTGCTCACCGCGATCAGCATGTCGGCATCATTGCAGCCGGCTTGCTCTAATACATCTGGGTGTGAGCCACTGCCTTCCACCGTTTGAATATCAAGACGATCTTGCAATTCTCTAAGGCGGGCTAAATCTGTATCAATGACGGTAATATCGTTATCTTCACTTGCTAGGTTTTCTGCAAGTGTGGCGCCTACTTGGCCCGCACCTATAATGATGATTTTCATAGTCTGCCTTAGAGCGTTATTTGTTTTTTGCTCTTTGTTTAGTTTGTTTATTCAATTGTCAAAGTGAATCGTGATGCCTGTTCAAGCGTACATATTTTTACTTTAATGACGTAGTGCAAGTTTACCCACATAAAGACAATTATTTAACTTGAACTTGATAAATACTCGTAATTAATTTTGCTGGGTTTTTAATTACGCTTCTTTATTTGTTTGAGCGTTATGAAACAGAGAAAACAACACTACAGGCTCATATTAAACTAGAGGGCGGAGCATAAAAAAGCCCAGTCAACTGTGTTCCATGTGAAACAATTGATTGGGCTTTTTTAGAAAGTGGCTTATGTATTATGGGTTTATATGGTTCAACCTGTGCCTATATTTTTTTAAGCAGGCAATAATAGAATCCATCGTGACTTTCTAAGCTAGGAAATAGCTGACGGCCGTGACTGACTGGAATCCCCCACTCTAGTGCAAAGTCTGCTGCTTGCGTATTTAATGGAACGTCTGTCGCGTCTTTTTGATTTTCAAGAAAACGCTGAATTTGCAGCTCATTCTCTTCTGGCATTAAAGAGCATGTTGCGTACAACATAAAACCGCCTGGTTTTAGTGTCGTCCAAACACTGTCCAGAATGTCACGCTGAATACTAACCATCTCATCGATGTCCGCGGGTTTGCGATTGATTTTAATGTCTGGGTTACGACGAATCACACCGGTAGCAGAACAAGGCACATCCAACAAAATTTTGTCGAAATGTTCGCCGTCCCACCAAGTGTCCAATTCCGCCGCATCGGCACAAATCAGCTTTGCGGAATAACTAAGGCGTTCAAGGTTGGATTCGATTTTTTCCATACGCCAAGGTTCAAGTTCCACCGCGGTCAGTTCAACGTTGTCGGCTTTTTCTAGCAGGTGTCCTGTTTTACCACCTGGTGCTGCGCACGCATCGAGTATTTTATCTCCGGCTTGTGGAGACAATATATAAGCAGAAAGCTGAGCAGCTTCATCTTGAACGCTAACAAAACCGTCTTCGAAATTAGGTAACTCTGTAACGCGAACTGCATTTCTTAGGTACAACGCGGCGCTTGAAAACTCACCCTCTGTTGATTTTATCCCTTTTTCCATCAGCGTCGCTTTGTATGTTTCACGTGAAACTCGACCCTCATTTACCCGTATACACATTGGTGGGTGGGTGTTGCTTGCTTCAATAATTTCTTCAAGTTGATCTGGCCAATGTTTGTTAAGACGCTTAACCAGCCATTTGGGATGGTTGTATTCAATGGATGGCATGGCTTCTAGTAGTTCAACAATGTCGTCGGCCTCACGTTGATAGCGGCGAAGGACGGCGTTCATTAGTTTGGTTGCCCAATCTTTATTAAGCAGTCTACACGCTTCAACCGATTCGTTAACCGCAGCATGGTCTGGTGTGTTCATGTAGGTCAACTGATACAAACCTAAAAGCAGCGTCGCGTATAAATCTGTGTCCTTTTCTTCAAAAGGATGTTCTAACAAATGCAATGCGATGCTGTTCAGTTTTGGATACTGACGGCAAACACCGAAACACAACTCCTTTAAAAGAGGAATGTGTTCGCTGGCGACATCCAATTGATGGCGAGCGAGTTGCGTGCTGAGCGACCCTTGCTGAAGCAAAATATTACTGATTACTTCAATCGCCACTTGGCGGGCGCTGTGCTGAATAGACGTTGTGTCAGATGACATAGTGTTTTTTTGACTCATAATGGTTGCTCGATAAGACCAAGGCGTTGGCCAATTTCTAAGGCCGCTTTGTGTTTTCCATTGAGCGCATCTTGAATTTTTATGCGCTTGCCGCCGGCAAATTGAATGTCTGTTATCAGGATAGAACCCTGCCCTGTGGCGACGATTATCCCTTCTTTACTGACCACTAAGATATCGCCAGGCGTGGATACTTCATCGCTGACGCTTGCAATGTTCGCGGCATGAATTTTCATCACCCCCGCAAGACTGTTGGTGTAAGCCACTGGCCAAGGCGATAAACCACGAATTTGACGCTCAATCAATTCTGCCGACGCAGACCAGTTTATGTTTGCTTCTTGCTTGGTGAGTTTTGCCGCGTAGCATGTCAGGCTGTCGTCCTGTGCTTCTGGCACGAGTGTATTTGCCTTCAGCATTTCCAATGCTTCGATTAAGGTGTCGCCTCCAATCAGAGCTAAGCGGTCATGCAAGGTTGCTGATGTGTCTGTTGGTTTTATATCGCAAAATGCTTTTAACAGCATGTCACCCGTGTCTAAGCCAACGTCCATTTGCATGATGGTGATGCCCGTTTCGCCATCACCAGCTATCAAGGCTCGATGAATGGGTGCGGCACCGCGCCAGCGTGGTAACAATGACGCATGTACATTTATGCAGCCCAGCTTGGGCGTATCCAATACGACTTTTGGCAAGATAATACCGTAAGCGGCAACGATCATTAGGTCCGCGTTAAGCTCAGCCAGTTGCGCTTTATCTTCATCTAGTTTGAAATTCAGCGGCTGAAACACAGGAATGTTATTCGTCAGTGCAAGTTGCTTTACAGGGCTTTGTACTAGCTTTTGGCCACGTCCTGCGGGTCGATCAGGTTGGGTATAAACGCCTACTACGTCATACTTGTTGGTGGCTTGTTTCTCAAGTATTGCCTGTAGACTGGCGGCGGCGAATTCAGGTGTGCCGGCAAAAACAATACGCAATGGTGATGTTGGCATAAAGGTTCCTTAACAAAAAATCAGGCCAAAGCCTGATTTTAAAAATACTTGTATCAATGATCTAGACGTTCAAAAGATCTAATCGTGCCTAAAGCCGGATTGCTTAGCCTTCTTTTAGGGCTAATTTATGGGCTTTTTCTAGTTTGCTTTTGATGCGATTGCGCTTCAACGGCGATAAATAATCCACCATTAATTTGCCATCAAGATGGTCTACTTCATGTTGTACACAAACGGCCATCAACTCATCCACTTCCATTTCAAAAGGGTTGCCATGGCGATCAAGTGCTTTGACTCTGACTTTGGCCGCTCGATAAAGGTGTTCATAGAACCCAGGGACAGACAAACAGCCTTCTTGAAATTCGTTAGGCTCATCGTCTAATACGTCAAATTCTGGGTTTATAAAAACGATCGGCGCGTTGCGTTCTTCGGAGAAATCCATCACGACAAGGCGATGATGGTAATCCACTTGCGTTGCGGCTAAGCCCAAACCACTCTCGTCATACATGGTGTCTAACATGTCGTCGATTTTAGTTTGCAGCGCGTCAGTGAACTGGGTAATTGGCTTCGCAATTTTGCGTAAGCGTTTATCTGGGTATTCAAGTACGGTTAATACAGTCATGATCTTTTCCACGATGTGTCTTTGTTCATGAGTGGAGACGCTCTCTCCTACTCTTTTCATTCTGTCTATTGTAACGCAACTCTGTCTATTGAGCAGTCTTCTCGTGGCGGTTTTTTGGTCAATATGATTGAATGGCCTCCATAGTCACAGTCTATTTAGGCTTGGATTGGTATTTTAGGTAAAGCGTTGGGCAAGGAAAGCCCAGTTTTTAATGAGGCTATTACAGTCTCGTCATCCGGATAAGCAAGGAAGCGTTTTGTTATGGATAAATCTTATGCTGCAGGTCTAACTCAAACCGATTGGATATGCCTTAGTTTTTTATCGGGTATTGGTCCTGCTCGACTATCTCGCCTTTACACCTATCTAATGCAACTCCACTCAGATACATCACAGGATCAAACGAAAACAACATCGCGGTTTGAAACCGATAGCAATCCCCCCGACATCATTTCGTACGATCTATTGCGAGCGCTAAAATGGCCTGAGGTAACAGCGCGTCAGGCAATGGATTACCTATCCACGGGCACATTAACGAAGGAACAAGTCATCAAGCGCGATCAATCATTGTCGTGGTTAGCGGACCCCCATCATTTTGTCGTGCTGCAAGAAGATCTATTTTATCCCAGTGAATTGAAAGAGATCAGTGTGGCGCCTGCTTTTTTGTATGTTGAAGGTCATCGAAATGCATTGGCGTTGCCTAAAATCGGCATTGTTGGGGCGCGAAAATGCACTCGCCATGGACGGGATGTAACCTTTCAGTTGGCCGAACAATTGGCATCTCATGGAATTTGTGTGGTCAGCGGTGGTGCCATTGGCATTGACACCGCTGCGCATCAAGGTGCTTTGCAGGGTAAAGCAACACCAACCATAGGCGTCATGGGGACCGGTTTATTGCACCGTTATCCAACTCAAAATACCGCGTTGTTTGAACAGATTGTAGCGCAAGGTGGTGCTTTGATTAGTGAATACCCACTAACGACCAGTCCGCGTCCTCACCTCTTCCCACCACGAAATCGAATCATCAGTGGTTTAAGTATGGGCGTGCTGGTTGCTGAGGCATCGATTAAAAGTGGATCATTGATCAGTGCCAGTTATGCCGTGCAGCAAAATCGAGATGTGTTTGCTTTGCCTGGCCGTTTGTCTGATAAACAGTCGGAGGGTTGTCATCAGCTTATTCGACAAGGTGCAACCTTGGTACGTAATGTCGATGATATTCTTGAGGAGTGTCCTGCAACGTCATTGATATTTGACAATACCGCCGTGGCACAAGGTAAAGCGAAAACGGCAGAGCGAGCTGTCGAGCTTGGAAGAACGTCGTTTCACGGATCACTTCATCAACTAGCTGAGTCAGCATCTGAAGGCGCAAAGACGTTGGCGATAGCATTGGAAAAAGAAGCAACAGCAATGGATTTTGATGCCTTAATACGTCTTACACAAATGAGCGCTGGCATGATGATGCAGGCGTTAATGGAACTGGAACTGTCTGGGTGTATTGAGAATCGTGAAGGGCTTTATGGGCGTTGCTGATTTTATTGTCTAAAACCCAATGTGGTTAATAAAAAGAGACGCTAAGCAGGCGCCTCTTTTTCATTTTTAGGCTAGTCAGAACCACTAAATATATCGTGCTTTAGCTGCTTAATATCACGACGCTCTTTTTTATTTGGCTTATGGTCCGTCATGATTCGACCACCGAAGGATTTATTTTCGAGCGCGCGCTTTTCGCGTTTCTTAATTGACTCGGCGGTTTCTTCATACAAGAGTTGTGCTTCTGGTGCGCCACGACGTTGCCCGCTAATGGCTATGATTTTCAGCACCTTTTCATCCCAGCCGGCTCGTATACCAATCAAGGCTCCAACTTCGACATTACGACTGGCTTTCCCCTTGCTGCCGTTATAGGACACCTTGCCACCGTCAATGGCTTCTTTGCAAAGTGAGCGAGTTTTATAAAAACGTGCGGCCCAAAGCCACTTATCTAAACGAACGGCTTGTGGTGCCGACTGCTTTTCTGGTTTACTCATAAAGAATGCGTTGACCCTATTCTGTTGTCATATTTGAGGCTGTTATGCAGGACATTAGTAAACACCCAATTTTCCAAGCTCTTCAAAAAATAATACACGATGCCGCCGATGTGATCATGGACATTTATCAACGTGCCGATTTGGGTATTGAGCAAAAACTGGATGATAGTCCAGTGACGGCTGCCGACCTAGCTGCACACAAGGTGATTCTAGCAGGTCTGCAGGCACTTACACCGGATATTCCAGTCTTGTCCGAAGAAGGCGTAGTTTCGTTCGAGGAGCGCTCTGGGTGGCCCATGTTATGGATTGTCGACCCATTGGATGGCACCAAAGAATTTATTAAGCGAAATGGTGAGTTCAGCATCAACATAGCTTTGGTCGAAAATGGCGTGCCTATTTTAGGCGTTGTCTACCTACCGACCACAAGCGAAGGGTATTTCGGTGTGACGGAATCATGGAAAGACTTACCCGTTGGGGCGTTCAAATGGCAAGGCAATGAATTTGAAAGCATTAAACTTCGCGATCCACGTGACCCGATTATCGTGATGACAAGCCGTAGCCATGGCCCTGCTCTACCCGCCGATCTAAAAGCGACGTTAAAGTTGGCTTATGAGCAAGTTAGAGAATTACCTAAGGGCAGTTCAATAAAAGGCTGTCGAATAGCAGAAGGCATTGCGGATTTACATTTGCGTCGAGGCCCAACGAGCGAATGGGATACCGCGGCTCAACAAGCGATAATCGAAGCCGCTGGTGGAATGCTTGTTACGCCAACGGGACAACCGTTTCGTTACAATCAACGTAAAACATTACTTAACGGACACTTCTTTGTTTCTGGGCCTGAACTCGCCCCAAGCGTTATTGACTGGTATAAAAAACAAGACTAAGGCGATGGCTTAGTCTTGTTATCCTTCTCTTTTCCTTTCCTAACGCTCACTCATCTTTTGTGTCACGTGAAACAATTAACCTCGTGCACTTAAATTGCCCTAGTAGTTAAACCACTGTTTAGACGATTAACAATGCGTTCTTGAGCGCGTTTTAAGAAATCATTTTGCAATGGCTGAGTGAAGGATCTGGCGATGGCGACAGTGCCAACTAATGACACCACTGTTTCTTCCGCTAAGGCGTCGGCGTCTTGGCTACCGCGCTTTTTCAAAATCCCCGCCAGACGTTCGACTAGACTGTCGAAGCAAGCTTGATAGGCTTGGCGAACCTTTTCTTCTGTGTGCGCCGCGTCCGTCACTAAAAATTCCAATGGCGACGGGTGTTCTTTATCGCTTTTACTCCAGCTTAAATAACGCGAGACGAGCGCTTTTAAATGCGTTTCTTTGTTCTCGGTTTGTTTGTCATCGCGAGCCCAAAAAGCATGCGATGTAGCAAATTGCATCGCGGCTTCGTACAAACTGCTTTTGGCTGAAAAATGCGCGTAAAACGCCCCGTGAGTCATGTTGGCTTTTTTCATGATCTGTGTGAGTGTGACGCGATCAAAACCGTGCGAACAGAACAACTTAGCAGCGGCTTGTAAGATGCGCTGGCGAGTTTGTTCTTTGTGCTTTGGTGTGTAAGGCATGTTTAGTCTCCTAAACGTAATCTGTGTCTGTCGATTAATAAGCTACGAGCGACCCCTTTCTTTAATGACATTGTACAAGGGGATTTTAATATTATCTTGATCATATAAAGACTCACTCTAGCATAGGGACTTTCTTTGTGCAGAAACTTAAGAGGGTTTTCATATGTCGCTTAAAGACCGAATTGTTATTACAGGAATGGGTTTGGTGTCGCCACTAGGTTTGGGCGTGGCATCGGTTTGGGATCGATTGATACGGGGTGAGTCTGGTATTCGATTATTACCAACCACACTGTCCGATGGTTTGAACACACACATTGCTGGGCAAGTGCCAAGTCACACGGAGCAGGACAATGGTTTGAATGAATCCGACTATCTGTCACCAAAAGATCGAAAACGTGTAGATCTGTTTACACTTTTTGCACTCGCGGCGGCGGACGAAGCATTAGCTCAGGCGAACTGGCAACCAACAACAGAAGTCGATAAAGAAGCAACGGCGACCATCATAGCAACGGGAATCGGTGGACTACCAACCATTACCCATGCGCAATCGGTATTAACCAATCAAGGCGCGCGTCGATTATCGCCGTTCACTGTGCCAGCGTTTCTTGCCAACCTAGCTGCAGGGAATGTATCGATCAAATACGGTTTTAAAGGGCCGATTGGTACACCGGTGACCGCGTGTGCCGCAGGCGTGCAAGCAATTGGTGATGCGATGCGGCTGTTACGTACGGGTGAGGCGAAAGTTGCCTTGGCTGGCGGTACGGAAGCCTGTATCGACCCCTTGTCTCTGGCAGGATTTGGTGCATTGAAAGCGCTTTCTACTCGTAACGATGATCCGACAAGAGCGTCTCGTCCGTTTGATAAAGACCGAGAAGGGTTTGTGATGGGCGAAGGTGCGGGTTTAGTCGTCCTGGAAACCCTTGAGCATGCATTGGCTCGAGGTGCAACGCCGTTAGTAGAAATCGTGGGTTATGGCACCAGCGCAGACGCTTATCACCTGACTTCTGGACCAGAAAACGGCGAAGGCGCGGCGCGTGCGATGCAAACCGCATTGACGATGGCGGGCATTACCGCCGATAAAATTGGCTACGTAAATGCGCATGCAACGTCGACACCCGTGGGCGATCGCGGTGAGATCAATGCATTGCGT
>CAXBGJ010000028.1:0-22595 GCA_963975045.1 uncultured Marinomonas sp.
ATTCTGCCAACTCTTTTTTAAGTTCTTCTATTAGCCGTTTATCTGCGTCTAAAGGAATCTTGTTTTGAGTAAACTCACCGAGTTGTTCATCTAAATACTGCTTTTTCCAACGAGCAACGGCTGTTGCTCCCGCTCCGGATATGTCCATAATCTGCTGATTAGAATAGTGCTCTTCTACCATCAATCTCGCGTATTCACATTTTTGTTTGGACGTGGGAAACTAAAGAAACTAAAGGGGTCAGAGTAAAATTAAAAACACCTCTTTTATTCTTATTGCCTATCTTTTTCGACACCCCGTCTTTCTGCCTCGCTTACCATTTTATAGACAGTGGATAAGGTCTTTTGTTATTCCTCGGTTTAGGATAAAACAGCTCAACAACCGATTCTATTTGTTCCTAAGGCATCAGCTCATTCATACGAGAAAGGAATAGTTCTTTACGCGTTCTACAGTATTTGCTGTTGAACTCGCTGTTGGCAAAAGTGAGTAGTTGTGACATGGTTGGGGCTCAAAGGCGTAAACAAGATTGTCTCATAAGAGGGACCTATTCGCATGTTCCCTAGGGTAGGTCCGCTATTTATTATTACTTTGAGCTTTTACTCCACCCATTCAAATTGATGACTTCGATATAACCAGATAAACTGAGAAGGATAGATATGATAATACTAACACCACATACTAATACAGCTATACGGCCATATTTATTATCCATAGTAAGGGTGACACCAACTATTTGAATATCTTTTTTAAAAACATACCCATAAACAAAATACCCACCTACGCTATAGAACATAAGAGTCGTTATAATATTATCCCAACCCTTCAAATTAGAAATACAATAAAACATAAAAAAAAATAGATAGTGTAATAATATAAATATTTTCTGGTGATTTTTTTTATTCATTATTCAGTACCTTTTGCACTATTCTGCTTTATATCCTGACTTGTAAGTATTCCAATCCGATTGGTTGCTTCCTTTGAAAAATCCCCTGTTTTATTTAGTCCAAAAGGTGTAAAAATCCCCCAAAATACTGCCTTGGCAGTAGTTTCGCTAGTCCCATCAGTTGTAGTAAAGATTGAAAATACATCAGTAAATAGACTTGTATAACCTGCTGCAGTTGCAATCCTACCTAGAGGAGTACGAAATGCTATAGCATCTGCTGTATACCCCACACCATTAATGACTTTATTACGGTCAATCTTCTGAATTGTTTTACTAATGTCCTTAGCAGATCGCTTAACTGGTTGAACCCAACCTCTATCTACAGCCTCTGGAGCATGAAATGGATTCATATCAATATGCCCCATATTCCAATTATCACCTTGCTCTTTATCTAGACTATTATACTCAGCAGTATTCGCCATTACCAACGGAGTATTATTACTTACATGGTTATTCGTGGTGGCCATACCGCTATCATAGCCATTGATATCCAAAGCAAGATTAGTATAACTCGCTAAATTGCTGCCAAAGTTATCAGCGTAGGTTTCTTTATCACTGTCGTTGTAACTCGCACCATTTGCTATGTCTTGGTTATCCATCGCATGGGACGATTCATGACCTACTACATTAACAAGCCCCTGAGTATCTGAAAGGTTCACATCATTGATATATGAATCACCTGTTTCTTCGGAATTAAAACCAGCAACAGCTCTTAGATTTCCATTTTCATCTTTAGCAACAGCCGTTTTGTCAGCAAAGACTTGGTTCTCATACCCTTCTGTTTCGTACCCTAGTTTGCTCATGACAGCATGGGTAATTTGATCAAGCATCACTTCTTTATCAGCGGCACTTAAATTGGGGTCTTGAAGTTGCTTAGCAAGAACTGAGTTGTTTGCTATTGCTTCTTTAACGGTTTCATACACTGTGTGGGTTTTGCCAATTTCTTCATTAAAGTCTAACAATCCCACTCGGTCTGTGGTGGCGGCAAGGACTGCGGTATCAACCAGCATGTCAGATTTTAAAATATCTTCCGCTATCTGATCCCGCCCTTTCTCCGTCAACATGCGGTTGTCGACGGTCAACGAGATATCAACACCACCACGCTCCATGTCTTTGGTGATTTCTTGGCTGTTGCTGGCTTCGCGGTTGAGGTTGGCGAACTCGGGCTGTTCGTCAATGCTTTCCTCAATAGAAAGACCGCCAACGGTGACGTTCCCTAGACCAACGGTGGCTTTGGTGGTTTGGTCTTTTTCATGTCCGTTGAATCTGCCTCCAACTTTGGTGGTGTTTTTACTAAGGGACAGATCTATTCCCATGGATTTGCTGTTATCACTGTCTTGCAGGTCCGCAACGGTTAAGGTGTCTGTGGTGAATGTCAGCTTGTCTGTGCTGTTGCCTTCGCTGTCTACGGCGGCAATAACGGCACCTGTCAGTGTCGTGTCTTTGGCGGTGATGTTGATGGTGCCGCCGGTAATGCCACTTTGTTGGTTCACCCAAGCGCTGTCGGCGTTGCTCTGACTGGCGTTGATGCCGACATTGTTACTGCTACCAAAACCAACGCTTCCCCCCGAACTTTTGCTGCTGCTTTGGCCGGTGTCTTGAAGACTGGTGACCACTAGGTTGTCGGTGGTGATGTCGATGTCTGTGGCGTTAAGGTTGCCGCCTTCTATGGTGAGGTTGTCGCTGTTGCTGACAATGCTTCCTGCGTTTAAGTTACTGTTAACATATTGAGTACTTTGGCTGTCGCTGTTGCTCTGGCTGGCATTAACGCCGCCGCCAACACCGCCTGACGAACCATAGCTTGCACTCGCGCCTTCGCTACGACTTTCTGTGCTCTCTTTATCGGTGTTTGTGCCTGCGGTGATGTTGATGTTTTTTGCATTTAGAGCAAGTTGCCCTGCGGTGTCGATGTTTGAGCCTTCAATATTGAGGTTGTTGTTACTTGCTAAGCTGGTATTGCCTCCGACATTGATGTTAGAGCCGTTCCAAGTACCTTGGGTGCGGGCGGTGCTGGTTGTGTCGGTTTGGGAGGCCACTCCACCATTGATCGTAAAGCCATAGGTGGCAGTACTCGCAGCGGCAGTTGCCCCCGCACTGGTAACCGCGGTTGTGGCGCTGGCAACGTTCGCGGTGGCGGCCGCTAGGTTGATTTTGTAGAAGTCTAAATCACTCTTAGGTAGCTTGCCTTCAGCGACTTTTTGCTTGGCGTCGCTGTAGGCGTCTTTGGCGGCGCCTATGGCTTTTTTGGCGTCTTTGAGGGCTTGTATTGCTAAGACCACGTCCACGTAGGCGTTTCTCACGCCGACGGTCAGGGTTTCGGTTTCGGTGATGCTGTCGTGGATGGTGTCTGTGGTGGCTTCACGCCCACCCACTAGGATGTTTTCGCCTGTGATATCCGCGTTGTTTTGCACCTTAATATCGCTGGCGATAATGGCGACATTTTGCTTGGCATTGATGTTAAGGTTGCCGGCGCTGATGTTGCTGCCTGCCCACGTGTTGGCCGTGGTGGTGGTTTTTTCGGTGTGTTTGGTATCGATTAAGCTGACGAGGCTGATTTGGTCTTTTTCTAAGGTCGCCCCTTCTGATGAAATAGTGTGGTCGGTGTGGGATTCGCTGGTGACGGTGCGTTCTTGCGCGGCGTCGATGGTGACATTGTTGGCGTTGATCGTGGCCGTATCGGTCACCGTTACATTCGCCCCATTCAATGCCACATCGTTTTGCGCGTCGATGTTTAGGTCGTTAGCGGCTAAGGTGGACGTTTGTTGTTTTAACGTTTTTGTACGAGTCGCACCTGACTCACCGACTTTGATCTCGCCGTCCATGCCCATGTTAGAGACCACCACAGACACGCTTTTGGCAACGTCTTTTAAGATGCCACGGTAGCCTGAGGACGATTCATTCCATTCGCTGCTTTGCAGGGCTTGAGTGCCGACAGTGACGTTGCCAGCCAACGTACCCTCTGCATTCACATAGTGGCCGTTTGCATCTTTTGTCACGGCTTCTTGGGGCCCAGTGCCCGCGCCCATGGATAATGTATCGCTGGCGGCCAACGTTGCGCCTTCTAGGTTGATGTTATTGCCACTCTTCAAGGCAATGTTGCCCTGACCGGACGTACCGTTAGCAAAGAGTTCACTGGTTACGGCGGTTTGCTTGATCGAACCTTGGTCTTTGGCTTTGACTTTAAAGCTGCCTTTTTTCTGCTCTTGATATCGAGAAGACGTTTGGTCTACCGCCGACAAGAGCTGGATATCGCCCTCTGCTTCTAGGTCAATGTTGCCATTAGCGGTCGCCTTGGTACCCGATAAGAGTATGTTTGCACCAGAGGTGATGTTGATATCCCCACCTGACGCTAGGTTGGTGCCTTGGTTCGTGGTGCTTTCCGTTGTGGTGGTTTTGGTGGACTTTTTAGACCCCCAGAAACCAGACGATTTGGTTTTCACTTCCTCAAAGCTGGCATTGTTCGCCACGGCAGAGGCTAAGATGACATCGCCGCCAGCGGCCAAAGCGATACCCTCACCCCCACTCAAGGTTGATCCTTTAGAGAAAATATCTTGTTGACTCACCAAGCTCAAGGTACCGCCGGCATTGAGCGCCGTGCCTGTGAGTGTTTCGTTATGAGTACGTTTTTCGGTGGAATTACCACCGCCTCCAAGGAAGCTATAATCATCCTTGCTATCCGTGACTGCTAACAGATCGATGTTTGTTGCCGACAACGCCAAGTTATCTTGTGCATTGACCTGCGCACCTTCACTGGTAAGCGTATTGCCTGCACTGAGTTGGATGTTGTTACCAGACACTGAGCTGACTTGGTTCTCTGTAATGGAGCGGCTAAAGATATGGCCATCTTGACTGCTGTTGGTAACAGCCAAGCTTGCTAAAGAAACATTGTTCCTCGCATCAATGTTGACTTGACCCGATGCGGTTACATCGCTGCCTATTAATGAAATATCATTTCCAGCCGATAGACGAACATTGGTACCTTGAAGTGATGCGGTATCTCCTACTAACGTTTCAGTGGCTTTATGGCCCCCTCTTTGGTGCTGTAAGACCGTGGTTTTTGTTTCGCTGATGATATTACCGCCAGCGATCAAGCCAAGCCTATCGCCTGCTTGCATGGTGCCGCTGTTTGTAATGTCACTCGTTGCGGTTAAACTGGCATTACCGCCGGCTTTGACCGTGCCCGCGTTATCGATTGAACGGCCTTTTAAAGACAAATCTGCCGTGGCTAACATAGAGCCAGAGTTGGTAATGCCCTCTTGCGCATCAATATTAATGTTGGTCGCGGCGATCAAGGCACCATCTGGCCTGAGCACTAATCCAGAAGCCGCAGAGAAATAAACTTTGGGCACCAAGGCTTGTTGAGGGCCATTCGGTGTGTCGACGGTTTCTGTGACCATCCAGACGATGGGTTGTTGTAGCTGCTCAATTTGCGCTGCGCTCAGTTCAATGCCTGTGCTCAATCCTAAATCTTCGTAAGAGTCTACCGCATTGTTCATCAGCAAAGCGTACATTGCCTCAATATCTGTCTCGTCTGGTAACGTTTGAAAGCCGGTATAGGACAGAATCTGATCGCGTACCAATTTCTGCTCTAAAAAGCCGTCCCCCAAGCGTACAGCCACTTTGCCATTACGCCCTGCAGCATCGGAAGTCAGCTTGTTTAGCAAGTAATCGGATGATATGAAATATTGGTAATTCGTTAATAAGGGATTAGTTTCAATAAGAAACGGGGGATTCGGAGTAGTCGATAAGCCGTATAAGGCACTCAAAATTAAATCATCCACAACATTTTTAAAAATATCGTTGTGGCGGGCTGTTAACGTATTGTCATTAACTTCATCTGAAGCAGAAGGCAGTGGATCTTTTGACGCGATGGCTTTTTCGACTTCGCCGACTTTGCCCTTATTATCGACAAATCCTACTTTGCCCGTTATATTCCCACCGGCGGTAAAGGTTGATGATGCTAGGGTTACCGTTGATGCTGAAGTATTATTATAACCTCGCGTATCAATTTTAGTTCGCTGTCTTTCACTAATACAATGCCCACCGACTTTCCTTTTACAATAGGTTTCATTTCTATATAGCGTGTCGACCCCTGAAGAAACAATGGTTTTATTCGCTCTATAGAACTGGTTATTCAACTGACTTGCTGTGAAATTTAAATTCCCAACCGCACTAACAGTGGAATACAGGTTGTCGATTGCGCCTGTTATCGTCATATCCCCACCCGAAAGCAAATACGCCTGCGGGCTGTCTGTCGCGATATAGGGGGTTGTGGTGGTTTGTGTATAGCTTCTTGAGGCCTGATAGTATCCACCAGGAACGCCTATCCCAACATTGTTATAAGCTTGAGAAGAAACGCTTTCAGACGCAGAAAATGCGCGCTTCCTATTCGAAACTTTACTTGCTTTGATGGTCAAATCATTATGGGTCTCAATCGTTGCTGAACTGTTCGTCAGGATACCAGCGACATCAAATTCGCCATCACCAAGACTATAGAACACGCCACCATCAGTGTTGTTGAGCCCTCCTGTTGATACGATTTCAAACTTTTCTTTTGCCAACATAAAGGCATGACTGCCCGTATTGTTAATATCATTGGCATTGATGGTGACTCGAGTGCCTGCTAAACCACCGTTATTATTCACACTGTCTGACGTGACAGATAAGGTGTCATTTTGAGCTGAAACGGTTCCGCTGTTGGTTAAATTTTGGCTGCTAATGGTGACAGCCCCCATTGAGCCTAGTGTGGCGTTACGGTTGGTAATATTTCCATCAGCGTGGATAACGAGTTGCTTGTCCGATTGTATTAGCGCACTGTCGCGGTTATTCAACGCTCCTGTTAGGGTGAGGTCGACTTTGTCGGTGCCGAAGATGGACCCGGTTTGCGTGTGGTTATCCAGTTGTGTGGCGATGAGAGTGAGTTGATTTGCAGCGAGCGTACTTTGGTTATTAACGAGGTTGGCGTTTAGGGTGAGCAGACCATTAGGTGTCTGAATCTTGGCGCTGTCTTGGTTGTTTAACGTACCTTGAAGCGTCATATTCAGTGTATTTGAGGCTTGGATATTGGCCTTACTGCCCGTGTTTTCCAGATCATTGGCGGTTAGGATAATTTTATCGCCCAGCAGATCTCCAGTGTTAGTAATGTTGTTTGCGTTAACGCTGAGTTGTTTGCTGCTCAGGCTGACTTTATTGACCAAGTTACCTTGGGTGTCCAAGACCATGGATTCTGTGCCGGAGACTTTGCCGCTCAGGTTCACTCCCAAGCCTTTTTCAGTGCCGATCAAACGAATACGGTTGGCGTACATCCCCCCAATGGCAGCGACATCAAGAGAGAAGCCTGTTTTTTCACCGGTCGAGCGAGACGTGACAGACTTATCGTTATAGTTGATTACGTTATCGCCCGTAATAATGGTCGCTTGATTCGCCCACATATCAGCATTAAGGCTAACACTGCGTGCCAGTATGTCCACTTCATCGGTTTCTGTGTCGTTGAATCCCAACCCGGTGATGTCTACATCCCCGCGGCTAACATCAAAGCCACTTAAATTACCAAACGCATCAAACACGGACGCACCAGTGGTTAACATGCCGCGACTGGTATTGATAAAACCACAGCCATTACAGGTAATGCCATGTTGGTTGGCGATGATAAGCTGCGCTCTTTGCCCGGCGATTTCCATGTAGCCATTTAAGGCACTGCGACTATTCCCCATGACCTCGTTCAGAATAATACTGGCGCTCTTCCCTCCTAAATGCTTGTTGCCATCCACATACCCCGCTAGCTGAGTTTGAACAATGCTCGTCGAGTTGTTTAAAATTAGACCCTTAGCATCCACATTGAACTGGTCGTATTCGTTCCTAGAAACGCCTTTTGCACTGGGGGCATTGATATTAACGATGGGGACACCATTGGCGGCGGTGTCAAAAGAAGGTGCATGAGCAGTATTGGCGGCGGTTGCGCCCTGTGCCAACAACACGCCTGGCATCGAAAAATATGACGCTAATAGGATTTGAGCGATGTATTTTTGGTGTTTACGACAAGGCGCCAACAAAGAAGGATAAGAGGGTCGGCACTGCCACGAATGCTTTGAGGAGGATGCCGTAGGTGACTTATAAAAAGACAAACACCCAACAACCCAATGCCATGTTTTAAACAAGCCAACCACAGGTAACATAAAGAACATCCTTATTCTTAAATTATAACAGTGTCAAATGTGGCGCTTAAGGTATAAAGGGCCACCTAGTGTTTACATTAAAATTGTGCCGAGAGCATCATACTCACTTTAGAATCGTGAGATTTTGCATAAGGACCGTGGGCTAAAAAAGGTTCCGAGAGAGAGACATCATAATCGACCCCCAATAGGTGGCCCTTCAGCCCTACGCTAATGCCCATTAGAGTTTTGCTGGACGCTTCTTCTGCTCCTTCTCCCTCAATCTGACCAATATCCAGCCCTAGATAGCTGGCGTTTGAAGAACCGTTTAGCTCAAAAGGCAAGGCTAAATCGTTTCTTAGTCGCCAACCATTGACCGCACTCAGAGATTCAACATTTGAAAACCCCCTTACCGTATAGCGCCCCCCAATAGAAAACCAATCAAGAGAATAAATGGGCGTGTCTGCGTACTGCATAAAAAAACGCCCTGTATAGTTTAACGGCGTTTCCAGTAAGGAAAATGGCGAACTGATTGACGCCACCATGGTGTAAAAGCGGTAATCAGGTTGAGCAGTGCTTGGATCGGCGTCTGGATCTACCTCATCGGCACCCAGCAGATCTATACCTTGATGGGCACTCAGAGAAAGATCAAACACGGCAGAAGTAAAATAACGCCGATAGGATGCACCCAACTCCGCCTCAGTCAAATTACGACGATTGTTCTGAATCTCAACATCATTACTGAAACTGCGTCTTTCACGCGTTTTGACTGAACCAAACAGGCCGATTTTGGTTTTGTTGTCTCGAAAGACAACTCTGTTTAAAGACAGCTTTTGATCTCGGCCTACACCACTCAGCTCAAAATTTTGTACGTCACCAATGACTTGTTGACGATAATCGAAGTGGCTGCTGTTCATGTCTAACAGCCAGTACCCCATGGGCAAACTCCAACCAAAAGAAGTACTGTTTGAGGCGCCCGTGTCGGCTTCTCTCGCCCTTGAACCAGAGAAACTCAGGCTATCTTGAACGCCTAGCGCATTATCAAGATTCGCCCCATAACTCATCGGGTAGTCACCTGTTTGTTTGCTACCACTGTCGTCAATGGAGGCATTCACCGTCCAAGGTTTTTTAGAAACCACTTCGGCCACAAGAATACTCGCCCCGCTGTAACTGCCTGGCTTTATTTTAAATTCAACACTTTGTGATGGCAGTCGATTAAGCTGGTCAACGGCTTGTTCCATGTCTCTAAGGTTAAGAACCTGTCCTGGGGACATAGGCAAGGCGTTTTCCCAGATAAAGGCATAGTTTTCTGGGAACACGATTTTTTCAATAATGCCCGCCTGTATCTGGATCATTAGTAAACCAGACGAAATGTTTTGCTCGGGTAATATCGCTCTTGAGGTCACGTACCCTTCTGACAAGAGTTTTTGATCAATCAATCGTACATAAGCGGTAATGGTGTCGTAGCCAATACACTGCCCAATATAGTCTTCGCCATTGGCGTGTGCCCATTCAGACAACAAACCTTGTACTTTGATTTCTTTAATGAAAAAGCAGACGGTCTCTTTGGACTGTTCAGTAATCGGCTGTACTTCTGGTAATTGAATCGGTGGGGAAATGTTGTCCAGTTTTTTGTCTAAACGTTCTTGTGCGGCTTTATCACGCAGTCGAAACTCTGTTGAATTATCAGAACTAGAAGAGGATATCGAGCCTGCCGCATTAATGGGCAAAGAGAAATGATAACAAAAAATAGCGCAGACTAAGCTAAAAAAGCGCCTAGCTTTTATTGATAAATACAGCACAAAACCTTCCATGGTCAAAGTGTAACGAGCAAAAAATATCCTTAAAGTTTGCATAAAGCAACTATTTTTTTACGCTACCGGTAGACCTTATTGTTATACATAAAGGATTTTCGGTTCATTAAATGTCGTCTTTAAATAATGTGAAAAAAATGTCGTTGACTTTTTTTACACCACACCTGCTCTAAATTAGGCGCATATTGCTAACTTTAGAGATATCACATGATCGAATCAAAAAAACTATTAATGCGCCTTATTTCTCCACTTAAACCGTATCTGTTTTTTTTAGCACTCACACTGTTTTGCCTAACGATCAGCCGTTTATTCTTAATGGTTTGGAAGTTTGATCGCATCGAGACTATCGACGATTGGGTAACTTTATTGGGCTTTGGTCTGCGCATTGATCTCGCTTCAATTTCATACATAATCGGTATCCCGGCCGTCATCAGCTTACTTATTTCCGGTATCCCCTATCTAAATCGAGTTTGGAATATACTTACTCGAATCTGGCTAACCAGCACTTTTGTTTTGCTTATTTTTATGGAAGCATCAACACCCGCTTTTATTGAAGAGTACAGCTTAAGACCCAATCGTCTTTTTGTAGAGTATTTACTCTACCCAAAAGAAGTTTTTTCCATGCTTATTGAGGGCCATAAACTCACCTTACTGATGACATCATTGATCACCACCATCACCCTTATTTTAGCGTATCAATTTTTTCGCAAGCAAAGCATCCTCAGCCGTCCACAACCAAAATGGTTCGAGCGACCCGTCTTAGTCGTAATTGTTTTCACTTTAGCATTTCTTGGAGCTCGCTCGAGCTTACAGCATAGAGCCATCAACCCGAGTTATACCGCCTTTACGAATGATCCATTGGTAAATAGTTTAACGTTGAACTCAACCTACTCGTTGCTTTACGCCGTTAGTCAAATGTCAGGTGAAGTCAGCTCTTTTGAGCTTTATCCCAACATGAAACAAGGTGACGTGATTACAGAAATACATAAAGCGATGGGATTGGAAAAAACGCAATTTCCGTCTTCTGAGTTTCCTACACTGCATAAACAAACAGCGACACAACATTTTGATCGACCTAAGAACCTCGTTATCATTCTTGAAGAAAGCTTGGGCGCACAATTTGTTGGTAGCTTGGGCGGCCTTCCTTTAACGCCTGAATACGATAAATTAGTGCCAGAAGGATGGTCATTCAATAACTTGTACGCCACTGGCACTCGCTCCGTTCGAGGTATAGAAGCCGTTATAACTGGCTTTGTACCAACACCAGCGCGCAGCACCGTGAAGCTACCAAACTCTCAAACAAACTTTTTTTCCATTGCCAAACTGCTTGGTAGACAAGGTTACGACACCAATTTTATATACGGCGGTGGCGCTCATTTTGATAACATGAAAACGTTTTTTTTAGGCAATGGGTTTGACTCTATCATCGAAGAAAAAGATTTTGTGAACCCTGAATTTTTAGGTTCTTGGGGCGTGAGCGATGAAGACCTTTTCAGCAAAGCGAACCAAGACTTTGTTACCAAATCTAAATCTGGACAGCCTTTTTTCAGTCTTGTTTTTAGCTCATCAAATCACGACCCTTATGAATTCCCAGACAACAAAATTGAGCTTTATAAAACACCGAAAAACACGCGAGAAAACGCCGTCAAATACGCAGATTATGCCATTGGTCAGTTTTTCAAACTGGCCAAAAAAGAAAATTATTGGAAGGATACTGTATTCTTAGTGGTTGCTGATCATGATGCTCGAACCACTCGTTCTGACTTAGTGCCGATTCCAAGCTTTCACATACCGGCACTTATTCTAGGAGAAGGTATTGCCCCTAAACAAGACAGCCGAATTACCAGCCAAATAGATTTAGCGCCAACACTGCTGTCATTAATCGGAGTGGACTCTACCCACCCTATGATTGGGCAAGATATGACCAATGCTAGTGATGACTACATTGGGCGAGCCATCATGCAGTTTAACGACAATCAAGCTTATATGAAGGGGAATCAAGTCGTGATATTGCAGCCGCAAAAATCGCCAAAAACCTTCCTCTACGAAAATTCAACACTATTGCCAAGTAATAAGGTCGATCCAGACATAATCAATCAAGCCATTGCACACCCTTTATTAGGTACTTGGCTTTATAACGAGAAAAAGTACGACTTGATAAGAGCTCAATAATTAACATAAAAAAACGCCCAGCATGATGCTGGGCGTTTTATCTTTTCTCGGTCGCTACCATTGTTTATTGGCAAGGCAAACCTTTTTGATACGTTAAAATCTGACCTTTAAATGGCGCGGTTAAATAACAGGTATCAATCGGTTTACGCTGACTATGGGTATAACCCAACGTGACCATTTTCTTACTAAATGGTGCATGATGACCTCGACCTGGGTCCACCAGCATGACTAAGCAGTTTTCGGCGGCATGTTTTTCGATAAAGGCCGATAAAAGATCCACATGAAAGCGCTCGTACAAAATATCACTGCCAATAATACAGTCGTACTTTCCTAAATTTGTACCCGGATCTTGCCAACTCGCTCTTACAAAAGGAATCTTACGGTCACCATTAAGTAAGGTATTTTCATTTAGAAAATTGCCCGCTTCAGGGTGATAATCCGTTGCCGTTATATTGGCAAGTCTATGGTTCAACACCAAACTTGCTAACCCAATGCCACACCCTACTTCCAAAATCTTTAAGCCTTTCACTTCATGTTCAAACATCAGATGAGCAAGCACCTCACCTGATGGCCATATCACACCAAATAAAGACCAAACTGCAGAGGAAATACCTAAATCGAAAGCGGTATTATCATCGTCTGAGAATTCTTGTTTATCACGGAGAGTACGCACATGGATATCGGTCTTATCAAACTCAAGCGTTTGATAACGAACACGAAAATGAGACATAGAAGCCCTAGAGGGTGCTTGGAAATAGCAAAAGCTATTAAGCTGAAGCACCATACTAGCTTGATTAAGCATTAAGTCCTAAGTTTACTTTGGACCTCCTTTCTTTAGCCTAGATAAATGGTAGCTATTTAAAGTGTGGGAAGTCCAGACGACACAAAACGACAAATTAGATGAACATCTATAAATAATAGTCGCATTTTCATAATAGTTAGAACCCCCCCCTATAAAACAGCCCTATTATCATCACAATAAGGTGCATACCTATCTAAAACAGTCGCGTTTTCATAATAAAAGAGCAAAAACGAATGGGCTTCACAAAGTCTATGACACCTTACTCTCAAAAACTGTATATGAAACATGACACTCTCTACTTTTCAAATAGATCTCATTTCTTTTTCATGATAAATTCGCACCGCGACGGTGCGCTTTTATACGTAATCTACGGATTACAACCTAATGTTACGTATGACTAAGATGACAATCCCCATAATCACAGCACCCTAGTAATCAAATAAAAACTAAAAAAGCTCATCGAGCTAATCTTATTGAGGACTAACTATGGAAGCATTCATTGATTTCTTAAACGGGATCATTTGGAGCCCTGCCCTGATTTTTCTATGCCTAGGAGCGGGCCTTTTCTACTCTATTCTGACTCGTTTTGCTCAAGTACGACATTTCAAAGAAATGTTTTCTTTACTGTTCAATTCAAACGAATCAGATAAGGGTATTTCTTCTTTTCAAGCACTGGCGGTTTCTCTATCTGGCCGTGTTGGCACAGGTAATATTGCTGGGGTTGCAGCAGCCATTGGTTTTGGTGGCCCTGGGGCCATTTTTTGGATGTGGGTCGTTGCTTTCTTAGGCGCTAGCACCGCGTATGCAGAATCTACCTTAGGTCAGATTTATAAAGTAAGCGAAGATGGGCAATATCGCGGTGGCCCTGCTTATTACTTCGAGCGTTGCTTAGGTTGGCGCTGGTTGGGAGTTTTGTTTGCATTGTCTTCTATTCTTGCTTGTGGTGTTTTCCTTCCAGGCATCCAAGCAAACTCTGTTGGCAATGCCGTCGTGCAAATTTTTGGTGAAGGTACAACCGTATCGAGTTCATTTGGTGACGTAAGCTCCACTAAACTGGTCGCATTAGCGGTTATCTTGGTTGTATTAGCATTCATCATTTTTGGTGGCATCAAACGCATCGCAAACTTCACTCAAATCATCGTGCCATTCATGGCGCTTGGTTATATTGTGATGGCGCTAATCGTTGTTTTCCTTAACCTAGACAAAGTGCCTGGTATCTTCGGTTTAATCTTCTCTGATGCATTTACTGCTCAAGCAGGCTTCGGTGCAGCAATCGGTTGGGGTGTAAAACGTGGCGTTTACTCAAACGAAGCAGGACAAGGTACTGGACCTCATGCCGCAGCGGCAGCAGAAGTTCAACACCCTGCACAGCAAGGTCTCGTCCAAGCTTTCTCTGTTTATATAGATACATTATTTATCTGTACGGCAACAGCTTTGATGATCCTAATCACTCAGCAATACAATGTGCAAGGTACATTGGCTGATGGTCAATTCATCGTACAAAACGTTGATCCATCGACTATCATCGCCTCTCCTGCGTTCACGCAAATGGCATTGGCGAGTGTGTTTGGAAGTACCGGTCCGATCTTTGTTGGCATCGCGTTATTCTTCTTCGCGTTCACCACCATTTTGGCATACTACTATATTGCCGAAACCAATGTAGCGTACCTACGCCGTGCGCTGAACATCAACGTGTCATTGACATTCGTTAAACTGCTTATCATGTTTATGGTTGCATACGGCACGGTTAACACCGCAGGTTACATCTGGAATCTAGGTGACGTTGGTGTAGGTCTAATGGCTTGGTTGAACATTGTTGGCATCATCACCATTTTCTTCATGGCGAAACCGACAATGAAAGCTCTGCGAGATTACGAACAACAAAAAGCCTCTGGTGTAACTGAGTACACCTTTAACCCGAAAGCCCTTGGTATCAAAGGCGCAGAGTTTTGGGAAAAACGTTACGACAAGCAACAAGAGAAAAAAGCAGTAGAAGAATAGTCTCTTTACTTTAAAGTAATATCTACATTGAAATAAAAAAGGTCAGTTCGTGAAAACGACTGACCTTTTTTATTTTGATTCGTCACATAATAAGCTTTAACTAATGAGATAGGTCTACTTAATGAACAATAGAAAAATCTAATCATGGGCCTATTTTTATGTGGTAATTAAGCTGTAACATAAAATTTTTTACTCGCTAGCATAATTACAATAAAGGCCCTATTGTGTAATAAAATATTCATATTTATTCGATCAGGATACGACAGTATCTTTAGTGTCGATTATCCATGCTAGATAGACATAGAAGAGAAGACGAAATGCAACAGAAGGACTTTCGAAAATTAGGCTGTGCAGAATGCGCTACTGGATGCGATCTAGGATTCGACTTCACAATGGCCTTTCAGCCAATTATTAACAGCCAAACAAAAACTGTCTTCGCTCAAGAAGCTCTTGTTCGTGGTCTCAATAACGAAGGCGCTTTTCACGTTTTTCAGAATGTCAATGAAACCAATCGATATCGATTTGATCAAAGTTGCCGCGTTAAAGCCATTCAACTGGCCGCCAAGCTGGATGTTCACAAGCACAGCTTTCTAAGTATTAATTTTTTACCAAATGCGGTTTACAAACCTGAACTTTGCATTCGAACAACATTAAATGCGGCGGAAGAGTTTCACTTCCCGAAAGAAAAAATTATCTTCGAATTTACTGAAAATGAACAAGTTATCGACAGCGTCCACCTAGAATCCATTATTCAGCACTATCAAGCACAAGGTTTTCTCACCGCGACAGATGACTTTGGTTCTGGATTTAACGGTTTAAACCAACTAGCAGACCTAAACACTGACATCGCTAAAATCGACATAGTACTTATTAGAAACATAGACCAAGATAAAAAACGGCAAATAATAGTACGCAATCTGGTTAACTTATTTAACGAACTCAACATGATGATTGTCGCAGAAGGTATAGAAACAAAAGCGGAATACAACACCTTACAAGACATGGGCGTTCACCTTTTTCAAGGCTATTACTTCGCTAGGCCTAGTTTCGAATCCCTTCCCGATATAAATTGGGGTTAATAAAAACGTAATAAGACCGAACCTTAGCCATCCACTTCATTCTTCAGGAGCATTCACGTATTTATAGTGGCTTTTCGATTTTACGCCTCGGATAGAAAGTCTCACTTAACTCTAGTAAGGCCTACTAATACACAAATAACACCACCAACCATGCTAATCCACGCTTCAATAGGTGTCTCTCCGCTTAACGCTCGAGTCACCTGAGACGTCGCCGCATCGTAAATGTTATAACCCCATATCGCTAAAGCAACACCCGAAATAATTAGAATGATACCGATGATTTTATTATTCATACTTACTCCAAATGGTTAAAAAATTAAGCACTTTAATGCACCATAATGACACAAATAACGTCACGATTTAAAAGATTTTCCTCTAGGGCTTAAACACTCAACACTTTACCGTTAGAATGGCGTCGATTTGATATTCCTCTTATTGACCCATTTATTAGAGAGCGAGCAATCCACATGAAAGTACTTATTAATTTTATCCGTAACCTACTAGGCTACATCATTGCGATCATTGACCTGGTGACCCGCGGGCCAAAGCTAAAGCGAACCCCTGAAAAACAAAAACAGATTAACAATGAATTGAAACACCTATCGCTTTATCAATTTTTTGCTTGCCCTTTTTGTATCAAAACACGCAGAGCCATGCACAAATTGAATCTGCCAATTGAAACACGCAGTGCGTCAGAAGGCTCCCCTCATCGCGCTGAATTACTAGCCGGTGGCGGACAAATAAAAGTCCCTTGTTTACGAATCGAGCAAGAAGGCAAGGTTGAATGGCTGTACGAATCGTCCGAAATCATCCGTTATCTTAAAACGAATTTTGCGTAAATTCCGCTAAATCACCCTTTCTAACAAATCACTAACACACTCATAAAAAAACGACTTCTACTCTTAATAGAAGCCGTTTTTTCATGAAGTCACAGAGAAAATGGATGAACTTATTGATTAAAAGACAGCACTTCACCTTCTGTTAAATAGCGCCATTGTCCGATCTCAACATCTAATCGAACCTCACCAATTTGTTCACGATGCAATAACACCACTCGATTCCCTACCGCTGAAAACATGCGCTTTACCTGATGAAACTTTCCTTCGGTGATCGTTAAAAGCACCTCATTCGAAGAAATCACTTCCAGCTTAGCAGGGCGTGTTAAACCTTCTTCGCCTTGTAATTGCACGCCGTTTTTAAATCTAGTCGCAATACTTTCAGCTTGCTCTATCGTTAGCTCTCTAGAAAGTTCCACTCGGTATACTTTGCGACATTGTCTTGTTGGCGACGTAATATTAAATGACCAACGCCCATCATCGGTAATCAATACCAAACCGGTTGTGTCTGCGTCCAAACGCCCTGCGATATGCAATTCAGACGCGTTATCAACCACTAGATAATTAAAGAGCGATGGATACGCTTCATCGATATTTGAGCAAATGGTTCCGGCTGGTTTATGCATGAGAATATAGCGAAAATCACGTGTTGTTAGCCTAGCCCCATTTAACTTAACCGTATTGTCTTCATGAACCTGAGTCGCTTCATCTCTTGCCATTTCACCATTAACGCTAACCTCACCAAGATGAATACGTTGAATCGCTTCAATTTTAGTTAACTCAGTGCTTTTGCAAATAAACTTATCAAGACGCATGATGGACAACATTAAGGGAGAAAAGATCACGACATTATCCTTTCTAAACAATATTTTTCAACGCTTCATTGATTTTTGCAACGTTCGAACAACAAGACATCGCTTTTACGCTATACTGCGCCACATTGCCTTATGGCAAATCTTATTTTCATCCTTACAACGACCATTACGACAATCTGTCCGAGCCTCATATGCCATTTTCAAAACTAGGATTATCAAAGCCCCTTTTACAAGCTATCAAGGAGCTGGGTTACAAAAAACCGACGCCAATCCAGACACAAGCTATTCCTGTCATTCTTGCGGGAAAAGACCTTGTTGCCACATCTCAAACGGGGACTGGTAAAACCGCTGCGTTTGTTCTTCCTCTATTAGAGAAACTCAATAAAGAACGGACATTAAGAGGCAAACGTATACGCGCGCTTATTCTGACACCCACCCGTGAATTATCCGTTCAAGTAGAAGCCAATGTTGCTTTGTACAGTAAACATCTGAAACTCACCTCTATGGCCGTCTATGGTGGTGTTGATACCGAACCACAAAAACAGCGTTTAATCGAAGGCGTTGATATTTTAGTGGCGACACCCGGTCGATTACTTGATTTAGCGCACCAGCGAGCGGTACATTTTGATGAGCTTGAAGTCTTAGTATTGGATGAAGCCGACAGAATGATAGACATGGGCTTCACCGATGAGCTATACAAAATACTAGATCGCTTACCGCCGCATCGCCAGAACCTCTTATTTTCGGCGACAATAACTGACAGCGTTCGCGAACTGGCTTATGATTTTTCAGATAGCAAAGTGAGTGAGCCTGCGACTGAGATCAAGATTTCACCAAGAACCAAAACGGCTCCAAATATCAAGCAATGGTTAATCACGGTCGATAAAGACACAAAATCAGCCTTGCTAAGCCATTTAATTAAAGAGCAAAACTGGGATCAAGCGCTTATTTTTATCGAGAAAAAACACGGTGCAGCCAAGCTTGTTGATCAGCTTGCAAAACGTGGTATTGAAGCAGACTCCATTCATGGTGATAGAAGCCAAGCCATGCGTGAAAAAATTCTGACTGACTTTAAATCCGGCAAACTAAAATATTTGGTCGCCACCGGCGTTGCCGCTCGCGGTATTGATATTGGCGATCTGAGCCGTGTTGTTAACTACGACTTACCCTTCAAACCTGAAGAATACGTCCATCGTATTGGTCGAACAGGTCGTGCTGGTGCGGCAGGTGAAGCCATTTCTTTTGTTGCAATGGGTGATTTTAAAAACCTATGCGCCATTGAAAGTCGCTTGAAACATATCATTGACCGAGAAGAAATTGACGAGTTTCCGGTCAGAAAAACTGTACCAGTTTCTGTATTGAACTTTATTCGTAAAAGTAAAGCACCAGAGCGCAAAGGCCCATCAAAACCTAGAAGCGGATCCAAGGCTAAAGACAACGTATCAAAGTCTAAGGATAAAGAGTCTAACAAAACTTCAGGCAAGAAAAACATTTTCGAATAAGGCTTCAAGAGGCCAGATCTCTTAAACGCCACATTAAATAGCTAAGTGAAAATACACACTTCTTCAAGGGATCTGGCCCTTTTTAGTAGGTCTAAGTCATCTCACTTAATAGGCTCTACCAAGCCTCGACGGTAGTAAAGCCAACAACGCCACAACAAAAGATAATCCCATAGCGACAAAATAATCGGTTTTGAGTTATCAATAAATCGATTTTCTTGGCGCTAGGTATCAACACCGAAGGCCATAAAGAACTCATGAGCATATGGATCACTGAGAACGAAGGGCCTTTTTTATTAAAGCCTTCGATGTGAAAAGCAGGGCATTTTTTGCCGACAATCCTTTAAGGCCTGTTTGGCTATGCTATAAACAAAGTACCCTGGTTTTTCTTGTAAACTGGCTAAGCGAACGCCTAGCGGAGAATACAAAGCACTGTGTCCATAAGTTTGTCTGGTTTCATTGTGCCAACCACATTGATTAACGCCAAGCACATAACACTGATTCTCAATAGCCCGCGCTGACAATAAAATATCCCAATGCGCCTTTCCCGTCACATAAGTAAACGCTGCAGGGACCAGCAAAACGTCAGCCCCTAACTCAGCAAGTGCCCTGTACAATTCCGGAAAGCGTACGTCATAACAAATACTCAGCCCAATGCTAAAGCCGTCAACATCAATGACTTTTGGCGTCAAATCCCCCTTTTCAATAAAATCAGATTCTTTATAAGAAGCCGCTTTATCGTCAACCATCACATCAAATAAATGAATCTTGTCATAACGCTCAACTATAAGGCCGTCAGGCCCAATCACCCAACAGGTTTGCCTAACTCGACCATCAGCAACCACATTACCATTAGGCGTATAAAGAGACGGATGCGAACCAACAACAAGATAAATGGCGTGTTTTTTAGCCAATTCTAAAACTTTATTGAACAGTATTTTTTGAGAATCAGACTCTGCTAGCCATCGCATGCCTTTACCGTAAAATAAAAAAACATTCTCAGGTAACACAACCAAACGCGCACCGTCACTTACTGCACAGTCAACAAGCCGTGTCACTTCAGTCAGATTATCTTGCCAACACCGAGTACTGGTTAGCTGAATAGCCGCAATACAAAGAACCTCTTTCATCTATTTAGACTTCCCTAGCGGGTTATAACGAATAGGCGTCATAACAGGTTCATTAAAAGAGCCTTCTACTTTGTACTGCACACTCGTCACTTTTGAAAGTTGATCCCCAATTAGCTTATCTGTAATAAAAAGCAGCCCTGCTAACTGAGGCGTTCCCCACAACAAACCCGCCAAAGGAAGCGCACCGGTTAAAGGAAACGTTGCTGTAAGCTTTTCATTTAAGGTTTCATTCACAATATTAGCCTCCCCTTCCACAGTGAGTTCTGCGGTAGGAGAAGCAATGGAAATAGGGGCAATGGTTTTTAAAACACCTTTGTCTAAAGAAAGCGAACCACTAAATTTATCGTATGTTAATCCTGGCTTATAAACATCTGAAAAATCCAATGACAATCTGCGACTCAGCGCTCCAATATTAAAAATCCCTAAGACTTTCAGGAAGGCTGGTAACTCTTCAACCTTTTGGAAGTTGCCATTCTCAGCAGAAAAGGCAATATGCCCCGACACCGACTCACGATCAAAGTGAAAAGGGTGCCCTTTCCAATTGAGTGCAACATCAATCTGATATTTTTTTGAAGAAACAAAAGCATCATTCGAAAATTTACGGGTTAACTCAGCAAGGTCTTCGCCACCTGTTGCAATAACCAACTCAACACTAGAGTCCTCTTCTTTATCGCGCCAAAATAAACTCCCTTTGAAACTACCCGTCTTTAATTTTGATGTGATTGGGTCTATTCGAACGCCATCACCCTCTCTATGAAGTGTTAATCGCCAGTCCCCATAGGGCTTTTGATTAAAGTAAAGCTGATCAACAGAAAGCACCATATTAGGTACTTGCTTTGCTGAAATGGGCGATTCATTCATATTTGGAGAAGTGTCAGCAGTGTCTGATGGTGCCGTATTCCAACTCAAAAAGCCAAAATGGAGGTTAGGAATCCCTTCTTTATTTATTAAAGAAAAGTTCATTTCATCGGAACTAACGAAAAGCGATTTACCATTAGCAACATTGTAGTCAACCTTGAAGTTACGCCACGTGTTATCAGCATTGACAACAACCTCATCAACAATCAAATCGACTCGGCTTAACCATTCAGGAAATTCAGGAATCTTTACCCCACTAGAAGGTTTAGATGCATCACCAGATAGGTCAGCAAGAACTGATTGCCAATCTTGGACATATAAACGTTCAAAATCACCTGTCAGTACCAACCCCTTAGGAATAGATGAGCTCAACACTTGATCTTGAGTACCACTCAAAATAAGCTCACCACCAACAAATTCATTATCTTGCAGAAAGAATCTCGCTTTAGACAACGATTCATAATCCATATCAACAACAATATCTTTTTCATGTTGCATCACTTTTATTCGCAATGGCCTAGCCTCTTGCGCAGCTTTACCCACGGGCTCAGGCAGATCAATGCTAACGCCAATCAAATCACTGTCAACAGTAAGGTCTATCTGTCCATCTTGGACTTGATTAACAAGCAATGTCGCCGTATAGGCAGACTGACCAGATAACTTCTTAACGGCCGCATCAGGTAACTGACGCCACGCCGCCACCTTGCTAACATCGACAACACCTGAAAGGTCACCTACAACAGCAAACTTTCCGCTCCCGGTTACATTCGAAGACAGTTCAAGACGTGAAGAACCGCCTAAGGCTTTTATATCAAAGCTCGAATTTGTGATGCCTTCGTTCGAGCTATAATTTAAACGACCATTTTGAATTTGAGATAAAAGATCTATCTCTTTTATCAATAACTGATTAGCTTTAAAGATTAGTCCTAACTGCACCCTAGGCTCTACTTCTTCTGAAAAAGGAATGCCAATCTCGAAACTGCTTTTTACATCACCTTTTATTTGCCAATCATCAAAAGGCAGAAGCACCGTATTCGCTAATGGCGTCGCCCTCAATGTAGTCCAAATAGTCGAAGACTCGTCATTAACGCTGCCCTTTAGGTTTAACCAATCAGCGGATCCATCTGAGATTGGAACCGTTAGCAAAAGGTCTTTTACTGGCAAATTCAGTAAAGAGGCAGATTTTACATTTACAGAAACACCAAATTCATCATACTCAAAAAAGGCATTAACCTTAGTGGCCGATGGCCAATTTTCATCGAAGGCAACATCCACATCACTAACCGCCATTTGCACCCTAACGTGAGGCTCTGCGCCATCAGATAATTCGCTTTGTAGCAATACATCGACACTGTCTACCTGTCCTGCTTTAGCGCCTGCAAACGCCTCTTGAATCCAAGACTTCAAGTCATCCCCGAGCGCCTTTGGAGGAAGATACGTTAAGCGATCAGAAAGAGGTAAATTTCGCCCATGTAGATCTAATGAAATCCAATCTGG
>CAXBGJ010000029.1:0-21689 GCA_963975045.1 uncultured Marinomonas sp.
AGTACGACAAAGGGTTTTAATCCAAATCGATTTGAACTTATGAGTGATGTTTTGCGTCGAAACCCTATTACGCAAAGAATTGGTGTGTTGAGTGGCCCCAATTTAGCCAAAGAGATTGCGGCTGGACAAATGACCGGATCGGTCATTGCAAGCTCGGATGATCAAGTTCGTCAACGGGTAATAGAATTGCTGAAATCGCCAACCTTTCGTGTTTATGAAAGTAAGGACAGTAAGGGGGTTGAGTTAGCAGGCGCTTTAAAGAACATTTACGCTATTGTGTGCGGTCTTGCGAAAGCGCTTAATGTTGGTGAGAACACCATGTCCATGATTATGACGCGCAGTCTGGCTGAGATGAGTCGTTTTGCCGTTCACTTTGGGGCAAATCCAATGACATTCCTTGGGTTGGCGGGGATGGGGGATTTGATTGCAACGTGCACGTCACCTTTGAGTCGTAATTATCGGGTTGGCTTTGCTATTGGTTCTGGTCAAGACCTGAACGAAGCCGTGGGTGGTATTGGGGAAGTCGCCGAAGGCGTTAATACATTAAAAATGGTAGTGGATGAAGCACAGAGGCATGGCTTGTATATGCCGCTAGCTAAAGGCTTATCCAAACTATTGTTTGACAATGCAAAACTGGAGTCGTTGATCGGTTCAATGATGACCGGTGAGCAAAAATGGGATGTCGAATTTGCGACAAATGAGGAGAATAGCAATGTCTAAACCAGGTTATGCTGATCAAGGTTTTTGGTTTCGTGTGATTTTTATGTTGTTGTATTGGGTGGTGTTAAATATTGCTGTCACTGTGTTTGGTATTTTGCTTGTTTTGGTAAGTCTCGTGAAATTGGGATCAAGGCATGAGCCCGTTATGCTGTCTTCTTGGTTGAGTAGTGTAACCTCTTTTATTAAGCAAATTTTTTCGTTTTTATCTTTTGAAACAGAAGAAAAACCTTTTCCTTTTCAGCCATGGCCTCAGGTGAGCGCGGATGAAGAAGCTTAAGCGTCTTTCAGTATTGCGTCATGGCAATGCTGAGCCATATGGCTCTAACCAAGATGAGCTTCGTGAGTTAACGACGTTGGGGGTGGCTGAGGTGAAAACCACCGCTCGAGCGTTTGCTTCTAAAGCAGAGGTTTTTGATGCTGTGTTTGTAAGCCCTTATGTACGGGCTCAGCAAACAGCTAAAATCTTTTTAGCCGATCTTGAGTTATCTGTTGATATTCAAAGTTGTCCATTAATTACACCTTATGGAAAAGAAATGGACGTTTCGGCTTGGCTGGATGAACAGCCATACGAGTCTATTTTGCTTGTTACTCATCAGCCTTTTGCACATCAGTTTGTTGATTTTTTGGTTGATGAGCCTTTGCCTATGAATTTTGCTATGACAACAGCAACATTGGTTTCGGTAGAAGGTGAGTTTTTTGCTGGTGCTTGTTGTCAGTTTCGTTGGTGTATTTCGCCATCATAAGCCGTTAGGTAGAATTTATTATATTGATTAAGACGTATATATATGGGAAATGACATTGTTTACAAACTTGCGCATACCGAAATAGCCGGGTTGCAATGGTTGCCTAAAAAAACATCGGCATTGAAAGTGCTTTCTTTGCATGGGTGGCTTGATAATGCCGCCAGCTTTTCAAATTTATCGCCTCATTTATCTGATTTTTCACATGTTGCTCTTGATCTTGCTGGCCATGGGGCATCTGAGCATCGTCCGGCTGGTAGCTTTTATCATTTATGGGATTATGTTTTAGATGTGGTATCCATTTTAAATCAGTCAAAACAAAGTGTTTGGCTGATTGGTCATAGTATGGGCGGCGCTGTCGCTATGCTGGCGGCGGCTATTGCGCCTGATAAGGTTCGAGGTTTGATTGTGTTAGACAACATGGGACCTTTGAGCGCTAAAGCGGAAGATCGTGTGGTTAACCTTCAGCGTGCTATTAATAAAATGTCTAAATATCGTTTGGATAGAAGTACTAGCTATCCATCAAAAGAGGCTATGGTGCTTGCTAGAATGGCTGGTTTTACAGCGTTGTCCAAGTCTGCGTCGGAGTTTCTTGTTGATCGAGGTGCGAAGAAAAGTGCTGATGGTATTTGGCGGTGGCGCCATGATGGGAAGTTAACTTTCCCATCACCATATCGCATGGATGAAGAAGGGGTTGGTGCTTTTATACAACAAATTAAATGTCCGACCTTAGCTTTAGTGGCTAAAGATGGTATTTACAAAGATGACCATCAGTTAGTTGAGGCGCGTTCAGCTCAATTTCCATGGGTGAAATTAAAATGGCTTGAAGGTAATCATCACTTTCATCTTGAGCCTGAGAGCTGCTTTGCTGTTGCGACTGAAATTCAGCGCTTTATTGATCAAAATTAATACGGGTTAATCCACCTCTAACTGGGGTGATAGGAAGGTTGTATGGTTAAATTTCGTGAAATGTTATGCCTGTTGGTTTTTTTTAGTGGTTTTTCTTTTGCTGGAGTTTTAGGGATTGAGCCTTATCGTGATGCGCAGTTAGTCAAGAGTAACTCGCAGTCTGGTCAGTTGGTCGAAATTCCTTTAAGTAAAATTAGTCGTGCCGGTAGTGGTTGGGAGCCTGAGTCAGTGGTTAGGCTGAACGGGGATTATTTTACGTCGCTTTATAAAATCAACCGAAACGCGCTCCTATCTGATGTTTACACGCATTATCGTGCGCAGATGATGTCTGATGGTCAAAGTATTTTGTTTGAGTGTGAGAGTAGGAGTTGTGGTAGTAGTAATGCTTGGGCTAATGATTTTTTTGGTGATTATTTATTAAATGGTGCGGATCAGAATCAATTTTTGCTAGTGGTAAAAAATAAACAAGATGTCTATCAGGTCCTGTATGTTAATCGTCGGGGTGCTGGTGATGTGATGGTTCGTTTGGATGAAGTTAAATCTGCCAGCGCACAAGATACTGAATTCAATATAGTTGCGCAGATGGATGTGCAGGATATTCCAAGAATTCGTCGTTTTGTCAGCGATTTACCGCCAGGGCAAAATGTCGTTGGTTTTGTTACCAGCGAAAAAAAGGGCACTCTAAGCGCGATTGAGGCTGGCGATCAGCTGATTCAGACTGCAATGGCTGGTTTGGGTGGTCAGCTGGAAACTAAGGTTCGCTTTATTAATTTAGCTGATCTTGGTCGTGAATCACTCGGGGTTAATCGAATTTCTTTTGTTTATGTGCGTCCATAGGCGAAATTGATGAATACGAAAAAAACAGTGGCTCTTGTGTTGGGAAGTGGTGCCGCGCGTGGTAACGCACATATTGGCGTGATTCAGGCAATTGAAGAGCGTGGTTACGATATTATCAGCATTTCTGGTTGTTCTATTGGCGCCATCGTTGGCGGCGTTTTTGCTGCAGGGAAACTGGCTGAATACCGTGAATGGGCTGAGTCATTGGACCGAGTTGATGTTATTAGATTGCTTGATATGTCTTTGTTAAATGGCGGGTATATCAAGGGAGATCGTTTTTTTGAGAAGGTTCAACAAATAATTGGCGAGCCTACTATTGAATCTCTGCCTATTGCTTACACCTCTGTTGCCGTCGAATTATTGAACCAAAAGGAATTTTGGTTTCAGCGTGGTGATTTAATCAGCGCTATGCGCGCATCATCAGCGATCCCTTCTATTTTGTCTCCAGTTTCACTTAACGGCAGGATATATGTTGATGGTGGGGTCTTGAATCCTTTGCCTATCATTCCATCCGTATCAGCTGGGGCAGACTATATTATTGCGGTTGATCTTAACGGTCCTGCTGAGGGGTTATTAAAAGAGGCTGCTGAAGCTTCTGAGGCGCTGGAAGGCGATGAGGAGGGGCCTGCATGGTGGCATAGTGCAAAAGGTTTTTTTAGCAAAGGGCAGGCCGATCCTGAGGACAAAGAGGTGCACAAATATTCACCGGAAAGTTGGGGGCGCTTACAGACTATCAACATGATGTTTGAAACGATGCAAGAGTCTCTAACGCAATATAAACTGGCTGGCTACCCACCAGATTTATTGATTTCCATTCCGAAGGATATATCAGGGTTTTATGAATTTTGGCGAGCCAAAGAAATGATTGAATTTGGTTATGAGGTAACTCTAAAGGCGATTGATGGTCTTGAGTCGCCTTCTTCGAGTTACTATTCCTTTCCAAAGGGCTATTAGCCAATCGGATTTACACCTTCTTTTTTAAGAAGGTGACACAAGGAGATGAGGGGTAATCCAATTAAACTGCTCGGATCATCTCCTTCCATTTTATTGAAAAGACAAACCCCTAGCCCTTCACATTTAAAGCTGCCCGCACAATCTAGAGGCTGCTCTATTGCAACATAGCGTGTAATTTCTTCTAAACTTAAATGTCTAAAATACACATGATATTCGTTCAATGTGTATTGATAGGTTTGACTTTGTTGATTGAAAACACAGAGCCCTGTTAAAAAACTCACCTTTTTGCCACTAAAGTCTGAAAGTTGTTTGATGGCATTATCTTGTGAAAGCGGTTTACCCAATATATTCTCATTCAATACGGCGACTTGATCAGATGAAATAATGAGACAGTCCGAAGGCATGTTTTTTTGCTGACGTTCATGATGAACGGCAAACGCTTTCGCAATGGTTAGGCGCTTTACCAAGGAGGCGGCTAGCTCCTTATCCAGAGGGCTTTCATCAATGTTCGGGGAGTGGCATTCAAATGGGATTTTTAGGCGTTCTAATAGCTCTTTTCGATAAGGTGAAGAGGAACCTAAAATAAGTTTTTTTTGCATTCTATTTTGACCGCTTTGTTGGAATAAGTGCTAATTTTACGTTTTTTTACTTGGAATGGCTTAAAAATATGAAAAAATGTATTTTAACGGCACTTAGACTTTGACAAAAAGGGTCCTTGGCAATACTATTCCCCGCCATGTTGAATGATACATTACCTAAACATTTTGACCCTCGAAAATACGCTAACTATGAGTTGGCGTTTGAAGGGTACGTGCCCCTTAATGAATTTAAGGAGCTTTGTGCTATCTTAGCTTCTAGTGAGGGTAATGCTTTTATTCATCTAGACTTTAGAGTTGATGAGGATAGGCGCTACATTGCTACCGGATCATTAACCGCTCAAGTACAAGTTGTTTGTCAACGATGTATGGAAGCAGTAACTCATGATCTGGCGTTAGATTTATCCTTGGGCTTTGTTTATGACGAAGATCATGCGAAAAACCTACCGAAGGATTACGATCCTGTTGTCATGACCGACGGTGACGTAATTTTGGCTGATATGGTAGAGCAAGAAATTATACTTGCCTTACCAATTGTCGCCTATCACGAAGAAAGTGGTTGCAACCCAACAGCTGTAAAGTATGCCTCGTCTACCGATGACGCACCGGATGGCGAAAAACCGAATCCATTTAGTATATTGGCCCAATTAAAGGCCAAGTAAAGTTAGGAGCTCCAAAAAATGGCAGTACAAAAAAGTAAAGTTACTCGTTCACGCCGCGGTCAGCGACGTTCACACGATGCTTTGACAAGCGCAACACTTTCTGTAGAAAAGACTACTGGTGAACTTCACCGTCGTCACCATATTTCTGCAGATGGTTTTTATCGTGGCCGTCAAGTTATCACCCCTAAAGGTGAGTAACTAAGATACCCATGATCAGGGTAGCTTTAGACGCTATGGGCGGGGACTTAGGTCCCCGCATTGCATTTGACGGCGCAGTGAATATTCTCTCTCGCCATCAAGATGTCGCCATCACTATTTATTATTCCCCACACTCCAATTTGGACCTTCCTGCGCCTCATGAACGCTTATCTCTGATTGCTTGCTCTGATGTGATAGATGGAGACGAAGAGATCGTTTTGTCTTTGTTTCGTCGTCGTAATAGTACGCTTTATCAGTCGCTGAATGCATTGGCTCAGAAATCGTCGGATGTTGTTGTGACCTTAGGGAATACAGGTGCTATGGTTGCATTGGCACGACATATATTGGGCGTGCTAAGACCTAAACTTTACCCAGCATTGATTAGAGAGCTTTACTCTAACCCATTGCGTTGTTTGGTTGATTTAGGTGCAAATGTTCATTGTCCACCTTCGATGTTGGTCGGGTTTGCTGAATTAGGTGCGGCGTATGTTGAAGCGTTGAGTGATGAAGTACCAAAAGTAGGCTTATTGAACGTAGGTGTTGAAAGCTCCAAGGGCAGTGTGGTGATTCGAGAAACAGATCGCCTTTTATCTGACAGAGCGTGGCCTCCTTATCTTGGCTATGCTGAAGGTACAGAGCTTTTTGAAGGTGAAAAAAACGTTATTGTATGCGATGGCATGGTAGGTAATGCCGTGTTGAAAGCATCAGAAGGGCTGCTGTCTTTTTTGATGGGTAAGCTTAAAGGGTTGGATGGGACATCGTCCTTATTTGAGACTTTTTACCAAACTGAACGCAGGCATGGTGCTTGTTTAGTCGGTGTGCGTGGCAATTTGGTAAAAGGTCATGGTTGTTCTGATTTAGCCGCTATGATCGGTGCGATTGAGTATGGGATTGATATTGCGCGAGCAGATTTGTATTCTGCTATTGAAGCGCGACTTTGTAATGATGCTATATAGTTAGGAGATTAAATGAGCAATACATTAGCTTTTGTTTTTCCCGGTCAGGGCTCTCAGCAATTGGGCATGCTGGCTGATTTAGCTGAAAAGCATGACATCATAGAACGAACTTTTGCGGAAGCGTCGGCGATTCTGGGTTATGACTTATGGAATCTAGTACAAAATGACGCTGAGCAGCTTAGCCAGACAGACAAGACTCAACCGGCTCTTTTGACAGCAAGCGTGGCGTTGTGGCGCCTGTGGGAGCAAGAGGGCGGCCTTAAGCCAGCGTATGTTGCTGGCCATAGTTTAGGGGAATACTCCGCGCTAGTTTGTGCTGGTGTTGTTGCTTTTACCGATGCTGTAGCGCTGGTTAAGTTGCGAGGCGAGTACATGCTTCAAGCGGTACCTGCTGGCGAAGGCGCAATGGCGGCGATTATAGGTCTTGATGATGATAAAGTCATTGCTGCATGCGATTCTGTTTCTGGCATTGTCAGTGCGGTGAATTTTAATTCTCCGGGGCAGGTTGTTATTGCTGGCCATGTTGCAGCAGTTGAAGAAGCGATGGTAAATGCCAAGGAAGCCGGTGCGAAACGAGCATTGCCTCTGCCTGTTAGTGTACCCTCTCACTGCGAGTTGATGATTCCAGCCGGTAAAAAGCTTGCTGAGAAATTAGAGTCTATAACGTTTAGCAAGCCAACTTGCACTTTAGTTCAAAATGTAACCGCTCAAGCCGTTTCTGACCCTGCCATTATTAAAGCAAATTTGGTATCTCAGCTAAGTGAGCCTGTGTTGTGGACTCAATCTATTGTATTGCTTTCTGAACTAGGCGTTACTGCAACAGTAGAGTGTGGTCCTGGTAAAGTATTGAGTGGTTTAAATAAGCGAATTGTTAAAGGGTTGAATACATCATCTCTGGGTGATTTATTAGCATTTGAAGCGGCACTGTCTGCCTAATACTGTTTTATATATTTGAAATAAATCGTTGGAGACAAGTATGAGTCTTGAAGGAAAAATAGCGTTAGTAACTGGCGCTACTCGTGGCATAGGTAAAGCGATTGCGCTTGCGCTTGTTGAACAAGGTGCAATTGTCATTGGCACGGCGACAAGTGAGTCTGGTGCGCAAAGCATTAGTGATTACTTAGGAGAGAATGGTAAAGGCTGGGTTCTGGATGTGTCCTCTAGTGAATCCGTTGATGTGGTGATTAAAGCGATTACCGCAGAATGTGGTGCACCAACGGTTTTGGTTAACAATGCAGGCATTACCCGCGATAATTTAATGATGCGCATGAAAGAAGATGAGTGGGATCAAGTTATTAATACCAACTTAACTTCTGTTTTTCGTGTGACAAAAGCTTGCTTACGCGGTATGACTAAAGCAAAATTCGGTCGAGTTATTAGCATTAGTTCGGTTGTTGGCTCTATGGGCAACGGTGGACAAACAAATTATTCTGCAGCTAAAGCTGGATTAGAAGGCTTCAGTCGTTCTTTGGCGGCAGAAATTGGGTCTCGCGGCATCACAGTAAACTGTGTTGCTCCTGGGTTCATTGAAACAGATATGACGAAGGTGTTACCTGAAGAGCACAAGGCCAAATTGGTCGAAAAAGTGCCAGCGTCTCGCCTTGGTCAACCAGAAGAAATTGCGGCGGCAGTCGCATTTTTGGCGTCGAAAGGCGCTGCTTACATCACCGGTGAAACATTACATGTCAATGGTGGTATGTATATGTCGTAATTTGAGTTGAATTTTATGTTTAATTCAACGAAAATACATTTCCGGTTCATGTCGAGAATCACACCTTTTTTGGTGATCGAATTTTTATAATATGCTCACACTGAGCTGTTAATGAGTAGAGTAGGAACTTCTAATGAGTAGCATTGAAGAACGCGTTAAAAAAATCGTTTGTGAACAACTAGGTGTTAAAGAAGAAGATGTTGTTAATTCAGCCTCTTTCGTTGATGACCTAGGTGCAGATTCCCTAGACACAGTTGAGTTGGTAATGGCTCTTGAAGAGGAATTTGATACTGAAATTCCTGATGAAGAAGCTGAGAAAATCACTACCGTACAAGCAGCGAACGATTATATAAACGCTAACTTGTAATATATTAGTGAACTGAGTTTCCCGAAAAGCCGCTTGTATTCTATACAGCGGCTTTTCTTATTAATGGCCTTGAAGAGTTTAAGGCGAATTGCTGGAGGAATCTTATGTCTCGTCGTCGGGTTGTAGTCACAGGAATGGGAATGGTGACACCCCTTGGCAATAATGTGAAAGATACGTGGGATAACATATTGGAAGGCAAGAGTGGTGTATCGGAGATCACTTCTTTTGACACTGGCCAGTTTTCCACTCGTTTTGCAGCGCAAGTTAATCACTTTGATGCGACTCAATATATGAGCGTAAAAGAAGCGCGCAAAATGGATCTTTTCATTCAATATGGCATTGCTGCTGCCGTTCAAGCATTGGAAGATGCTGACTTAAATGCAGATAGCGCGAATTTAACTCGCGTTGGCTGTGCAATAGGTTCTGGAATCGGTGGTTTGCCGATGATTGAAAAGAATCTAGCGCTATTGAATGAATCTGGTCCGAAGCGTATTTCTCCGTTTTTTGTTCCAGGCGCGATTATTAATATGATTTCCGGTCATATTGCTATACGTTTTGGCTTTAAAGGCCCTAACATTTCAATTGTCACCGCTTGCACAACAGGAACTCATAATATTGGCATAGCAGGTCGAATGATTTCCTATGGTGATGCTGATGTGATGATTGCCGGTGGTGCAGAGATGGCGATTACACCGTTAGGTATTGGTGGCTTTGGAGCCGCTAGAGCATTGTCTACCCGAAATGATGATCATAAAACAGCAAGTCGTCCATGGGATAAAGACCGCGATGGTTTTGTCATGGGAGATGGCGCTGGTATTTTAGTTTTAGAAGAATACGAACATGCTGTCGCTCGTGGCGCGAAAATATACGCAGAGCTTGTTGGTTTTGGCATGAGTGATGATGCGCATCATATGACTGCTCCACCAGAAAGTGGAGAGGGCGCTACATCAGCGATGAGTGCAGCATTAAAAGATGCAAATCTTGATCCTCAAGATGTTGATTATATTAATGCTCATGGTACATCGACACCTGCAGGTGATTTAGCTGAAACAAACGCGGTTAAAGCTCTAATGGGGGACGATGCATCCGATGTTGCAATCAGTTCAACTAAGTCGATGATAGGACATTTATTGGGTGCCTCGGGTGCTGTTGAGTCGATTTTCTCTATTTTAGCTATTCGAGATCAAGTGGCACCACCGACAATCAATTTAGAAGAAGCAGGTGACGGTTGTGATTTGAACTATGTCCCAATCACCCCTCAGAAGCGTAAAATAGAGGTTGTTATGAACAACTCATTTGGCTTTGGTGGCACGAATGGAACACTGGTTTTTAAGAAAATATCTTAAGAATAAATGGGCGGGTGTGATTTCGCCCATTTTTATTTTCTTAGTGGATTTGAGTTAGTGTGCCGCGTAGTGCGTTAATTTCTTTAGAGATATCATAGCTTTTGTGTTGACTATCTAGCTCGTATAAATGGTCTTCCAGCTGCTGATATAGAGATATTTCCTCATCACCTAGGAAATGTAGGCATTCTCCACCAACAAACCAAAGCAACTCTCTTTTTATTAATGGCACTAGGTTTGCGTAGCATCGTATGAAGCGTGATAATATTTCTTGGGCGTCAAAAGTATAATCATGGGCATTTTCCTGAATTTTATTTGTCAGGTCATCCCACCTTTCTAAGAAGTCTATTTCTTCTTCTGCCAAATCTGGCTGATTAAAAGGAGCGTGCTCTGCAATGCGATGACGTAAATCAGCGAAAGCGTCAAGTATGTGTTGTGTGCGTGATTCCACGTAAAACCCTATTCAAATAAGTAACTATAAAAGTCGGCTATTGCCGTACGAGAACTTTAATTATGACATATGCAATCGAAATTAGTGACCTTAAAAAGCGCTATGAAGGCGGCTTTGAAGCATTAAAAGGTATTGATCTAAAAGTTGAGAAGGGCGATTTTTTTGCATTGCTTGGTCCCAACGGCGCCGGTAAGTCTACCACGATCGGTATTTTGTGCTCTTTAGTGAATAAAACGTCAGGCAAGGTATCTATTTTCGGGACAGACATTGATAAAGATTTTGCCTCTGCGAAAAAACACTTAGGTGTAGTGCCTCAAGAATTTAATTTTAATGTTTTTGAGACCGTATTTAATGTTGTGGCGACTCAGGCTGGCTTTTATGGAATCAGCAAGTCTGTGGCCGCTCAGCGTGCAGAGAAGTATTTAAAGCAATTGGATTTGTGGGATAAAAAAGACGCTCAGTCTCGTATGTTGTCAGGCGGTATGAAGCGACGATTAATGATAGCGCGAGCGCTGGTTCATGAACCTGATGTGCTTATCCTAGATGAGCCCACTGCTGGTGTTGATATTGAGTTACGCAGATCCATGTGGGAATTTATAAAAAACCTAAATGAACAGGGAACGACCATTATTCTGACAACCCATTATTTGGAAGAAGCAGAGCAATTATGTCGAAATATCGCCATTATAAATGATGGTGAAATTGTAGAAAACACCAGCGTAAAGGCTTTATTGAAAACGCTGAATCAAGAAACGTTCATTTTGGATCTTGACAGTAATCTCCCTGAAGGTTGGTGTTTACCGGGTTTTGGCGTTGCGTTAAGTAAAGATGCCAGCTCTATTGAGGTTGAAGTGGTAAAAGGGCAATCGATTAACACTATTTTCAAAGCGCTGGATGCGATTTCAGTGAATGTCGTCAGCATGCGTAATAAATCTAATCGACTCGAAGAGCTCTTCGTTAAATTAATTAAAGGCTAGGTAGATGAAAAACTCCGAAATTTGGATTGCGTTTTATACCATTTTAATCAAAGAAATTCGTCGCTTTACTCGTATATGGCCACAAACCTTATTGCCGCCCGCTATTACCATGACATTGTATTTTGCCATTTTTGGTAACCTAATAGGTGACCGTATCGGTGAAATGGGTGGCTTCAGTTATATGCAATATATCGTTCCTGGTTTGATTATGATGTCGGTTATTACCAACTCTTACTCAAACGTATCCTCATCGTTTTTTTCTGCGAAATTTCAACATAGCATTCAGGAATTGTTGGTTTCACCTACGCCCAATTGGATCATTTTGGTAGGGTATGTGTTGGGTGGTGTTGCGCGAGGTTTGCTTGTTGGTTTAGTGGTAACCCTGCTGTCTTTGTTTTTCACCCACTTAGCATTAGAAAGTCTATTCATCACTGTTTTAGTGGTGTTTTTAACAGCGATTATGTTTTCGCTGGGCGGCTTTATTAATGGTATTTACGCACGAAGTTTTGATGATGTCTCGATCGTACCTACTTTTATCCTAACGCCACTCACGTATCTGGGCGGTGTTTTTTACTCGATCGATTTACTCCCAACTTTTTGGCAATCGGTTTCGTTATTAAACCCTGTTCTATATATGGTCAATGCGTTTCGCTACGGCGTTCTAGGTGTGTCTGATATTAATGTTTATTGGGCACTTGTTATTGTAAGTTCATTTATTGTTGTCTTGTTTTGGTATAGTTTGCGTTTGCTTAATCAAGGCAAAGGCATTAGAAATTGAGGAAAGTGTTATATGGGCTTTTTACCCTTAGGTCAGCAAACAGACTATGTTTCTGAGTACGATTCAGGGTTGCTTTACCCCATTGCAAGAGTGGACAAATGGTCTGAAATGGGCATTGCCTCTGAACGACTTCCCTTTTACGGCGAAGATGTTTGGAATGCTTATGAGTTGTCATGGTTGAATTTGAAAGGAAAGCCAGTGGTTGCTTTGGCTGAATTTCGTTTACCTTGTGACTCGCCAAATATCATTGAGTCTAAATCGTTTAAATTGTATTTGAATTCGCTGAATCAAATGCGCTATGAATCGGCTGAAGCAGTACAGGCCATTCTTGAAAATGATCTTTCAAAGGCGGCTGGCGCCGACGTCACCGTAATCATACGCGATGTTGATTCCATGGCATCACTTGTTGTGTTGACGCCAGATTACTGCATTGATGAGCTAGACGTTGAGATCACTGAATATCATCCTAATGCTGGATTACTGTCACTTGATGCTTTTTCTGGTGTTGTGGAAGAGCGCTTGGTGAGCCATCTTTTAAAATCGAATTGCCCTGTTACTAATCAGCCAGATTGGGGTTCTGTTTTTATCGATTATAAAGGCACACAAATACATCATGAAAGTTTGCTTAAATACATTGTTTCGTTCCGTGATCATACGGATTTCCATGAGCAGTGTGTTGAACGAATATTTATCGATATCATGCGTGAATGTCAGCCAGAAAGCTTAACGATATATGCACGATATGTAAGGCGAGGAGGTTTAGATATCAACCCTTATCGTTCGTCAGCACCCTTGGTACTGGGTAATGATCGCTTAACTCGTCAGTAATCTTGATGTGAAAATAAAAAAAACCGCATATATATGCGGTTTTTTATTTCAAATTCAAATTACAAAAACTGATAAATCGCGTTACAGAGTGCTAAGTTGTTTTTTAACAGCAGGCAGTGCTGGTTGACCTTGGTAGGTCGTTACACCCTGTAGCCATTTTTCTAACACTTCTGGGTGGGCTTTAATCCAGCTTGCTGCCGCTTGTTCAGGCTTTTCTTCAGAGCCGATGATTTCGTTTTCCATGGTTAAGCTAAACTCCAAATTACTAAGCAGTTTACCGACATTCTTACACTCGTTCGCATAACCTTTGCGCGTTAGAGTGCGAATGGTGGCACCACCGAAATTTGGACCAAAATACTTGTCACCACCACTTAAGTATTTTAGATCAAAATTAACGTTCATTGGATGTGGTTCCCAAGCAAGAAAGACAATAAAGTTATCGCGCTTTACGGTTCTCGTTACTTGAGACAGCATCGCTTGTTCACCGGACTCAACAACCTTCCAGTCTTTTAGGTCAAAGTCATTCGTATCGATCATACTTTGTAGTTTTTGGTTTGCAGGTGCGCCCGCGCCAATGCCATAGATTCGTTGACGGAACTCTTTACCAAATTTGGACAAATCCGAAAAGTCAGTCACGCCGGCGTCAAATACATAGCTAGGTACTGCTAAGGTGAATTTTACGCCTTCTAAGTTGGTACGAACAATGTCGATATTGTTTGAATACTTGTCGATAAAAGCGGATTGGGCAGGCATCCAGTTTCCCATGAACGCGTCAATTTCACCATTTTTTAAGCTTTCAAAGCCAACGGGAACACTAAGAAGGTACACTTGAGTATCATATCCCATTGCTTTCAATAAGGTCGTCGCTACGCCATTTGTTGCCCCGATATCAGTCCAGCCAGGATCACTAAAAGTGACTTTTTTACATTGCTCAGGTTCAGCAGATAGGGCAAGACTACTGCTGATAAGTAGGCTCGCCACACTTGCTATTTTTAATCCTGTTTTACTGAAAGAAAGTGCTTTCATTCTCGTGCTCCTATTTTTGATGATATTTTTAAAGTGCGCTTACTCGGCTTTAGGGAAGCGAGATCGGCTTTCTAGATCGTCTAGATCAATATGATTTCTCATGTACATTTCACTACTGTCAAAGATGGGCTGATGATCCCAGGTTACTTTCTTCCCTTTGTTCATAGCTTTAACCACAAGGCGACGGCGACGTTGACTGATGAGTACATCTTGAGTGAGAGCTTTGGAATCCCAGCGCTTGAGCGCTTCTTGTTTGAAACTGCGGAGTAAGTCTGCATAATCTGGATTAGCGGCAAGATTGTTAAGTTCATCTGGATCATTTTCAAGGTTAAATAATTGTTCTGGGTCGATATGGCAATAAACGTACTTATACTGCGCCCTGCGTATCATGAAGAGAGGGGCAATGGCGCCTTCGCCAAAGTATTCTCCGATAACCTCATCATGACCATCGTTACGACCTTCAATATGCGGCATTAAACTCTTGCCTTGGATTGGCATGGCGTAACGATGGTCTTGGCTATTGGTTGCCATTTCGAGGAAAGTTGGCAGTAAGTCCATTGTGGAAACGGATTCTTTAACACGCTTAGCAGAAAAGCGCTTTGGAGCATGAACGATCATAGGGACGCGAGCAGACCCTTCGAAAAAAGACATTTTATACCAGAGGTTCCTCTCGCCAAGCATATCACCATGATCACCTGAGAAAACAATAATGGTATCGTCATATAAACCGGTTTCTTTTAGTGTTTTCAACAGCATGCCTATTTTATCGTCAACGTAACTAATGGCGCCGTAATAAGCTCGGCGCGCATTTTTAATGTCTTGATCACTAATGTCTTGATCGTGATAAGCATAGACTTCTTGCAGGCGAGCCGAATGTGGGTCTTGGTCTTCTTTATTGATGTTAATTTTAGGTAACTCAATGTCATCTTCCGAGTATCTGTCCCAATACTCTTGTGGTATCGCGTAGGGATCGTGTGGGTGAGTCATAGAGACGGTTAAGCAAAATGGTCGATCTTGATCCCGTCTCACATGGTCGTATAGGTATCGTTGAGCATGAAAGACTACTTCGTCGTCAAAATCGAGTTGGTTGCTGCGAATGCAAGGGCCCGCTTGAGTGACTGATGACATATTGTGGTACCAAGTAGGGCGCGTTTTAAGATCGTCCCAATTAGGAAACCAGCCATAATCAGCAGGATAAATATCTGTAGTAAGTCTTTCTTCAAAGCCATGTAATTGGTCTGGACCACAAAAATGCATTTTACCCGATAAGGCGGTTTTGTAGTTCTGAGCGCGAAGATAATGAGCAAAAGTAGGTATGTCGGCAGAAAGGTTGGCGGCATTGTCATAAGCGCCAATTTTACTGGGAAGTTGCCCCGTCATTAAAACGTAGCGTGAAGGTGCGCAGAGCGGGCTATTACAATAGGCTGAATCAAATACGACACCTTCTTCTGCAAGTGCGCTTAAGTGAGGCGTTTTAACAACAGGGTGGCCGTAGATAGGAAGAGCGGACGTTGCTAATTGATCAGCCATAATAAAAAGAATGTTAGGTTGTTTTTTTGCCATGATTTCCTCTAATGTATAAAACAGTAAAAATAGAATTGAATAGGCGCTAACTGCCTTGTTTTAGTTACATTGCGCTATGAATAGGATACTGTAAACTGACTGAAATCTTATGTATGGGATAAGCTAAGCTTATGTTAAAAGATACAGAGCTTCCGCCATTGCAATCACTTGTCGTTTTTGAAACATCAGCAAGATTACTAAGCTTTACCGCAGCAGCACGCGAATTAGGCACCACTCAGCCAGCGGTAAGCCAGCAAATACGATTATTGGAAGCATCGCTTGGTGTGCCGTTATTTGAACGAATTTACCGTGGTGTAGTGCTTACGGATCAGGGCCATATTTTACTGAAAACGACGCAGTCTAGTTTGCGAGACTTGCGTGATGTGGTGCAGAAAATAAAACAAAAACCTAAATCTAAGCGCATTACTGTCGCAACGGACTTCGCTTTTGCCGCTTATTGGCTAATGCCTCGCTTGCCAGAGTTTCGTCGATTGCATAAAGATATTGATATTCGAATCCAAACCTCTCAATCAGAAGTGGATTTGGTTTCCATAGAAGCGGATGTGGCGATTCTGTTTGGTGAGGGCAAATATCAAGGGTACTTGACGGAAAAACTCTTGCCTGAAATTGTATGCCCCGTCTGTAGCCCAAAACTGTTAGATGAGTTTTCTGGGTTTACCAATCTAGAGGATTTAGTCAAGTTGCCTTTACTAAGATTGAATGCTGATATGGGGCAAAAATGGATGGATTGGGAGCAGTTATTCAAACAAAATGGCTCTCAATGGCAGCCATCAGAGTCTTTTATGGAATTTGATAATTATACTTTATTAGTTCAAGCCGCCATTTCTGGACAAGGTATTGGCCTTGGTTGGTCGCCGCTTTTAGATGACTTTATTCAAAGTGGTGTACTAGTGGCATTATCAAACTTTTCCGTGCAGTCCAACAATGGTTATCACATTGCACTTCCGAAGCAGCGAGCGCCTACGGCGCCTGTCGCTTCGTTTTTAGATTGGCTTAAAGCTTAGTAGTCTACAGGTAAAACCACCATAGAGAGCCGACAGTGAAAAGTGATGCGGGTAGAGAAATGAGAATCATGAGGGCAATCTCGTCAACTGGCCCTTTAAATTTAATGGCTAGCATATAACTTATAACGGCAACAGGCATCGCATTCAGCACTATTAATACAGCGCTTTCTAAGGGATTGAGTGGAAGGAAGAGTGTGGCTAAACATGCGCTAAATCCGCCCACAATAGGGCGAAAGATGGACAGCACAGCGGCTCGACTAAATTTACTGCTTTCATGAATGCTTAAACTGCTTAGAGATTTTCCTAGTAACATCAACATTATTGGTAATGTAATATGACTGAGCATGTTCAGTGTGCTCATGATTGGCGTTGGAAGGCTTACCTTAAGGCTTAATAAAACCGCACCAACCAATAACGCAATGACAGGACCATTCTTTAGTAGTTGCTTTGGGTGATAGGTGCCTGACATAAAGCCAACGCCTAAAGTGAAATGGCTGATTTGTACAACCGATGAAATGACGACCGCGATGGCCATGCCTTCATTGCCAAACAAGGCGTAAGCGACAGGAATGCCAAGATTGCCTGTGTTTGGGTTGACCAGGGGAGGCAAATAGAAACGCGTCGGCAATTTGAGTATTTTTAGAAATGTGTATGACGCCAGTGCCACGATAGCTAACACAATGATGGTCGCAGCAATGATTTTTAGCATACTGAAAACCTGCATTTGCATCGATAATACTGAGTAAAGCAGCAAGGCAGGTAAGCCTAAATTTGAAACCAAAGCGCCTAACGAGGGACTGTCTAGATAGTCTGTTTTCTTGCCAAGAAAGAAACCTAAACAAATAATGAGTAGAATGGGGGTGAGTGCTTCAGCCAATGCCATTAGCATAGAAAACCTTTGTTTGTATTGTGCGTTCTTTTGTTTTAGTCGTTGCTTATCTTAAAGGCTTCAATGAGATAGTGCACCAGTGCTTTTACCCTAAGGCTTATATTTCTTGATTGCGGGTAGAGTAGCGTGACATCGGAGGATGGTAATTGCCACTGTGGAAGTATTTCAATGAGCCTCCCAGACTCAATCTCTTGTTCTACATAATACGCTGGCTGACGGGATATACCTGCTCCACTCAGTGTTGCTAATTTTGCAACGTGCCCATTTGAGCATTTTAATTTGCCTTGTACTGGAAGTTCGTATTTTTCTTCATTTGAGGTGTTTGTAAAAGACCACCTTCTCACCGAGCCATTAATCAAAGCATGATCCAGTAAGTCTTTTGGACTATTAAGTGCTGGCATTGACTTTAGGTAGTTTGGGCTGGCTACAAGATGGTTTGTGTAACGGGTGAGCTTTCGACCAATGAGATTTGAATTAGCCAACACCCCCATTCTCACGACAAGATCGTATTGCGCTTCAATTAAGTCCTCTCGTGTACTTGAGAAACTCAGCTCTATCTCTATGTCAGGATTTTCCGCCATAAAGCGCACCAATATTGGTGCGAGTATTTCTTCACCGAATAAACCACCTACCGCATTGATTCGGATCTGTCCGCTAATACTTGAGTGTGCATTCTGGGCCGATATAACCGCATGCTCCAGTTGATCAATACCTTGTCGCGACAGTTGATAAAATGTGTCCCCAGCCGGGGACAAAGAAAGAGATCGAGTCGATCGGTAGAGCAACTGCACGCCCATGTCTTTTTCTAGACGACTAATAATCTGCGACACTCTTGCTCGGGAAATATTAAGCTGCTCGGCGGCTTTGGAAAAGCTATGGGCTTCCACAACCACTAAAAATGTTCGTATGCCTTCGGGAAGGTGAATGCTCATATTGTTAAGTCTCAATAAACAATGCATTTAATGTATTGATAATTATAAACAGTTTAAAGGCTCGTATAGTAGTGCCATTGGTCAATAGTGAACACGGAGAAGGGTTATGAATACAAGAATATTAGGTAAAACAGGCTTCAAGGTCTCAGAAATTGGCCTGGGATGCTGGCAGCTGGGGAATGACTTTGGCCCCGTGGAAGATAATGAGGCAACGTCTATTTTGCAAACGGCTGTTGATCACGGAATCAGTTTTTTTGATACAGCAGACGTATACGGCGGCGGTTTAAGTGAGCAGCGAATAGGGCAATGGCGCCGCACTTTAACAACACCGCCCATTATTGCCACAAAAGTTGGACGTGATGCCGCATTATACCCTGACGGCTACAGCAAAGCCTCTGTCAAAAAGAGCTTGCAGGCATCGGCTAAAAGATTGGGTGTTGAATCGATTGATTTGGCTCAATTGCATTGCGTACCAAGGGAGGTGCTTTTTGCTGGGGATATTCTTAGTTGGATGGAAGACCTTAAGCAAGAGGGTATTATCAAGCATTTTGGTGCCAGTGTGGAGATGCTAGATGAAGCAAAGTTTTGCTGTAAACACCCAGAAATAGCGAGTTTACAGATTTTATTTAATGTGTTTCGACAAGATGCAATAGAGTCTCTTTTTCCCTTAGCGGAGAAAAACAATGTTGGCATCATTGTGCGTTTACCGCTGGCGAGTGGCTTGTTATCTGGAAAAATACGCTCTGATCACGTTTTCAATGAGCGCGATCATCGATCTTACAACAAAGATGGTGCCGCCTTCCATGTAGGGGAAACGTTCAACGGCATTCCTTTTGAAAAGGGTGTGGCTCTGGTTGATTCGTTAAAAAACAAATTGCCAGATAATCAAACCGTATTAGATGTCTCCCTTCGATGGATATTAGATCAACCACAGGTGTCTAGTATTATTGCGGGCGCAAGCCACTCCTCTCAAGTAATACGTAATGCAGGCGTGTCATCCTTGCCGCCTTTGAGCAAAGAAACGCATCAATTATTAGGGGATTTTTATCGTGAAGAAGTGAGGATGGAAATTCGCGGTGGCATATAAGTAACAAAAAGAAGGTGCGATGCATTATCGCACCTTTTTTATTAAGTTCTGCTTATTTCAGAATTTGTGCTGCATGTTCTTTTGTTTTCACTTTGCTAATAATGTCTGAGATTAGGCCGTTTTCATCGATGATAAACGTTGTTCTTACTGTTCCCATGGACTCTCGACCCATAAATTTCTTAAGCTGCCAAGTTCCATATAACTCGTGTACGTCTTTTTCAGTATCAGCGATCAATGGAAAAGGTAAATTGTACTTAGCAATAAAGTTTTGATGCTTTTTCTCTGTATCAGTACTGACCCCTAGAATAACAAAATCTTGCTCAATTAACGTTTGATAATTGTCGCGTAGGTCACAAGCTTGAGCTGTGCATCCAGGAGTAGAGTCTCTTGGGTAGAAATACAAAGCAATTTTCTTACCTTTGAATTGACTAAGTGTGATGGTCTCACCATTTTGATCTTTCGCACTAAAGTCCGGTGCAATTTGTCCAATTTCGATTGTCATAATAGTTACTCTCTGTTCAACGAAATATTTAAAGAAAAATAGTTTGTCTATTATTAGTGAAAAAAAACTCTTAGCTTAACAAGAGCTAAGCAAAAAATCCCGCCGAATGCGCTTTCTCGCTAATTTACTCCGGCTTTACGCCCCTCAATTATTGTTAAACCTGAATCTGGACGTTACTATAGGCGCGCTTATAATTTTATCGGAGACTCGAAATGATCACAGGTAGTTTAGTTGCGCTTATCACACCGATGTCACCAGATGGCGCTGTAGATACTAAAAAATTAGATGATCTAATAGAGTTTCATATTAATGAAGGTACTCACGGGATTGTTGCTGTGGGTACGACGGGCGAATCTTCTACTTTGACTCCAGTAGAGCACGCTAATGTGATTCGACAGGTCGTCAATACTGTGAATGGCCGAGTACCGGTTATTGCTGGTACTGGCGCAAACGCGACGCATGAAGCCATCGATCTGACTCGTCGTGCGAAAGAGGCAGGAGCAGATGCCTGCCTGCTGGTCACACCGTATTACAACAAACCAACACAAGAAGGTTTGTTTCAACATTTCAAAGCCATTGCAGACGCCGTTGACATCCCTCAAATTCTTTACAATGTACCAGGAAGAACGGCGTGTGATATGCAAAATGAAACCGTCGTTCGACTCTCTGCAATCAAAAATATAGTGGGAATTAAAGATGCCACAGGCAATTTAGAGCGAGGTGACGCTCTTATTAAATCATTGCCTGCAAACTTCGCTGTTTATTCTGGCGATGACCCAACGGCTGTTTCACTTATGCTTCTTGGCGGGAAAGGTAATATTTCAGTTACCGCAAATGTTGCTCCAAAAGCCGTAGCGCAAGCCGCTGAGTTTGCATTAGCTGGCAACGCTGATCGCGCTCACTCAATTGATAGCACGATAGGTTCACTGCACACAAATTTATTTTTAGAGTCCAATCCAATCCCTGTTAAATGGGCATGTAGTCAATTAGGGCTATGCGAAGAAGGGATTCGACTGCCTTTAACACCTCTTTCAGAACAGCATCATTCTGCCGTTCGACAAGCAATGATAGAAGCTGGAGTTTTATTAGTATGAATAAGTTTACATTACAGTTAATGGGAGCGGGTTCACTCACCCTAATGCTGTCTGGTTGCAGTGTTTTTTTTACCGACCATTCAGATGATTATCAAGATCAAAAACCGGTTGTTTCGACATTGGAAGTGCCACAGGGCTCAACATCGTCCAAAGATGCTCTAGTCATTCCAAATGAAACCGCGATTGCGGATCTAGAGCCTTCGAAGCCATTTGTCACACCTAGAGCGCCGTTTGTATTTTATCCTATGGTTGCGGTTGGGATTACAGAACAAGACGACGCGATTGAGTTTTTAATACCGGCAAGCAAAGAAAAATCAAAACGTATCGTGGCTGATTTCCTAACCGCATTACATGGCGCAGGCACACCGATTTCAACGCAAACAGATGATCAAATAACCACAGTGCCGTTTGACTTTCATCCACAAGGTTGGTGGGCATCATTGTGGAGTAACATTACACGTATACATCCAGCTCAAACCGTTTTCTCTTTTCGTTTCAATGAAATAGAAGGTAAACTTTGATGCGTGTCCAGTTTCGTGATGAG
>CAXBGJ010000030.1:0-20952 GCA_963975045.1 uncultured Marinomonas sp.
CCTCCCCCTGCTAAGGGGGAGGTTGGGAGGGGGTATTAAATAACTCTAAGCTCTTCCCCCTGCTAAAGGGGAGGCTGGGAGGGGGTATTAATCTAAAACTATTAAAATAAATAAAGGCAAATTAAGGTGAATAAAGAGAAGCGCTACGAGATTTTTTCTCGCCTAAGAGCGGAAAACCCAAACCCCGTAACCGAGTTAGAATACAACTCGCCTTTTCAACTCTTGATTGCCGTTTTGTTTTCCGCACAAGCCACGGACGTGAGCGTCAACAAAGCCACTCGTAAACTTTTCCCAATAGCAGACACGCCAGAAAAAATGCTCGCTTTGGGCGTCGATGGCCTGAAAAGCTACATCAAGACCATTGGTCTGTTTAACGCCAAAGCCGAAAACGCGATTAAAACGTGCAAAATACTCATTGAAAAACATAACAGCGTCGTGCCAGAAACCCGCGAAGAACTTGAAGCACTTCCTGGCGTGGGTCGTAAAACCGCAAACGTGGTTTTAAACACCGCGTTCAGACAAGTTGCTATGGCGGTGGATACGCATATTTTTCGCTTTGGTAATCGCACTAAAGTCGCGCCCGGTAAAAACGTCTTAGAAGTGGAAATGAAGTTGCTAAAATTCGTGCCAAAAGAATTCTTATTAGACGCTCACCACTGGATGATTCTGCATGGTCGCTACATTTGTGTGGCACGCAAACCCAAGTGCAACGCCTGTGTTATCGAGGATCTGTGTGAGTTTAAAGACAAGACATCAGACTAGTACAACTGACGACCTGTTAGTGAGCCCTCTTTAGTTAAGTAAAAGCTAATCTAAAATTAAATAACATCAAATTTATTAAACCTTTCTAGCTCGGCATTCTTCTCCTATTGATTTCACTTTATTTTTGAGAGGATGCCATGAGCCATATTGCTAAATCCAACTTAACCCAAGCTCAACTTGATGCACACTGGATGGCCTACACAGGCAATCGCCAATTCAAAAAAGATCCTCGTATTATTACCTCCGCTGCTGGTCATTATTATACGGATCTCGATGGTCGAAAAATTTTCGACGGTTTATCTGGCTTATGGACTTGTGGGCTTGGACACAGCGTTCCCGCTATCAACGAAGCGGTTGCTGAGCAAGTTAAAACGCTCGACTACTCCCCTGCCTTTCAATATGGGCATGAGAAGTCGTTTTTACTGGCCGAGCAAATCACTCAATTCATGCCAGCAGGACTGAATCGAATTTTCTTTACAGGCTCAGGTTCTGAGTCGGTTGACACCGCATTAAAAGTGGCTCGTGCATACTGGCGTAAAAAAGGCATGGGCACCAAAACGAAATTCATTGGCCGTGCCAAAGGCTATCATGGCGCCAGTGTTTCTGGCTTCAGTGTCGGCGGCATTCCAGCGAACCGCACCTTATATGGACAAGGCTTAGAGTCTTATCACCTTCCTCATACTCAGGTGCCTGGTACTGAATTCTCCAAAGGCATGGCAGAACAGGGAAAAGAACGTGCTGAGGATCTTATTAACCTCATTACGATGCACGATGCGTCGAACATTGCTGCTGTGATAGTCGAACCTATGTCTGGTTCTGCGGGCGTTATTGTGCCACCACAAGGTTATCTACAGCGCTTGCGTGAAATCTGTGACCAACACAACATTCTGTTGATCTTTGATGAAGTTATTACGGCATTTGGTCGTATGGGTGCGAAAACTGGCTCAGAAGCCTTTGGGGTCACACCAGACGCGATCGTCATGGCAAAGCAGGTTACGAATGGTGTTATTCCTATGGGCGCGGTGGCGTTTAAACAGGAGATTTACGACACTTTTATGGACACTGGCGGTCAAGACTACATGCTAGAAATTCCTCATGGCTATACATATTCCGCGCACCCTATTGCCTGCGCTGCCGGATTGGCGTCATTAGGAGAAATTAAAAAACAAGGATTGATCGAACGAGTAAACAACATGAGTTCTGCGTGGGAAAATAGCGTTCATCAGTTAAAAAGCGCAAGCTCAATGATTACCGACATTCGCAATTACGGTTTTGCGGCCGGTATCACGATTGCTCCGATAGGAAATGAGCCAGCAAAACGCCCTTTCCAGATTGCTATGGCTATGTGGGAAAAAGGTTATTACGTTCGTTATGGTGCCGATACCATTCAGTTAGCACCGCCATTTACCACAGAACAATCTGAAATAGACAGTCTCATCAATGCGTTAGGCGAAACAATAAAGCAACAAAGCTAAACTACTTTAGCCAATTGCTATAAATCCCTCCCTTTAATCAAGATGTTGTAAATAAGCGAACAACAACATCTTGATTCATATCAAACGCTTCTAGCTATCACTACCCTGTGCTCTTACTCTATAATGGCTGAATTAGAAAAACCCTTGGATCTTCACCCATAAAAGGATAGAAATCAGTGTCTATTTCCCATTCCCCTTATGTTCGCTGTTTTTGGACAGGATCGCTGTTTTTGACCAATGGCATCGTCATGCCGATTCATTGCACACACATCTCCACTAAAATGATAGAAGTAGAGGCACCTCAAGGTTTACAGGGGTCAAAAATGGTAAAATTGGAACTGAAAGCAATTCATGAAGGGAAAATAGCAACACTTAAAGTATTGTGTGATCCTCAGCTTGATGTTTTTAATGAGCATAATAAACATTATATTAAGCTCATTTATCATACTATCTCAGATAAAGATTTAACCTTCATTAGAGAATTTGCTGATTATCATTCCTAGCTCATCGTCATAATGAGCTAGGTTAAGATAGAGTGACTGGGTACTTTAATTTTTACTTTGATCACTTTCTTCTTTTGCTACTAGATCTTCCGCTTTCTTAACGCGAATGATAGAACCGTCTACGTCCGAGCCATTTAATGTTTTAATGGCCACTTTAGCCTCTCCAACTTTTGGCATTTCAACAAACGCAAAGCCTTTAGATTCACCGGTTGCTTTGTCCATCACAAGACTGCATGACTGCAATGTTCCGTGAACAGAAAATAATTTTCTTAACTCTTCTTCAGTCGTGTTACGCGCAAGATTTCTTACTAATAGTTTCATTTCAATCGTTCTCTTTGGAGAGGGTTTTCAAAACCCCTCTTCATTTATAGGATTCTGCAATAAAAAAGGCATGAGAACATGCTCTCATGCCTTTTACTAGTGACTTTTAACTATCTTGAATCTCTTTGTCTATCAATGCCCAATGTAAATGGCAAATATCTATGACAAGGTAGTTTCAAATAGTGCCAATAATTTTTCACTGTCCACTTCCATGCAAACCTGAGTCATTGGCACGTTATTCCAATGCGGTTCCGGGAATTCCATCCCTTGTGGTGCAAAAATAGTTTGGCCGATACCAATACCTTCACAAGAAACGCGAACAGCGCCTAGTTCAACCCCAAAAATACTCGGGTCCATAACATAAGCAATTGTCGATGCATCATGGAAGTAACAACCATTCATATCAAAACGGCTGCTATAGAAATTAATATAATGCTGTGCGCAATCGTATAAGAAACCGCCCTCTACAGGGTTGGCTGCTTTTATACGCTCTAAAATAGAATTATCCAACAATACTTGATGCGTAACATCCAAGCCAATCATGGTAACTTGCCAAGCAGCGGTGAAAACCGCGTCCGCTGCGTGTGGATCGTTCATGATATTCGCTTCTGCCACTGGCGATACATTTCCGTACTCAATCGCTGTGCCACCCATCAATACCACTTCATCGACAAGATTAGCCACTTCTGGATCTAAGATAAGCGCTGCGGCTAGATTCCCCAAAGGACCCAATGCAATGATAGTCACTTCACCGGGAAACTCACGTACAGTATCGACGATAAATTGCGCCGCACTTTTAGTAATTGCTTTGCCTTTGGGGGCTGGCCAATTGATGTTACCAAACCCATCTTTACCATGTACAAAATCAGGGTGTGGGCGCGGCGCGATCACAAAAGGAACCGACACACCTTGAGCAACAGGCACATTGACCTTCGCAATCTCCGTTAACGATATGGCATTTTGTGTTGCCAACTCAACGGGGACATTACCAAAAGTTGTCGTTAAACCCAATACGTCTAATTGTGGTGCTTGAAATGCAAAGAAAATCGCCATTGCGTCATCAATGCCTGGATCCGTATCAATAATAACTTTACGAGCCATGTTTTACTTCCTCTTTTGACAGTGCATTTTTGGCTATGTGTTTTTGTCTAATTCTTTTCTGGCAAACTGGTTTAAGCTAACTCTATTTTGGCAAGAAAGGCAGTCACTTCATCTTGTGTTGGTATGGATGAAGCGGCACCCAATCGAGTGACGCAAATAGCAGAGGCGGCACAGGCACGGGTTATCGCTTGCGTCATGTCCTCACCATTCATTAAGGAAGACAAACAAAAGCCAATAAAAGTATCCCCTGCGGCCGTCGTATCAACGGCTTTAACAGAAAATGCTTTAACGAATAGTTTCTCTTTTTCAGCGCTCTCTTTTCCGGAAAAGTAGCATACGCCAGCTTTACCCAGTGTCATCAATACAGCAAGTTCAGGATAAGCCTTAGGAAAAGCAGCAATGGTACTGTCAATGTCAGACGTACCAATTAAATCCATCGCTTCCACTTCATTAACAATTAATAAATCAACGAAGCCTAATACTTTTTTGGTTAATTCAGCGTCCATCGGTGCCGGATTAAACGCCACTTTAACACCATGTTCTTGCGCCTTTCGCATCGTATATTCGATAAGATTGGTTTCATTTTGCAATAACACCCAATCTCCTGCCGTTGCCTGAGATAACACTTGATCTACTTGTTCTTCTGTCAGCGCGTGGTTCGCACCTTGATACAAGATAATCGAATTTTCGGCTTCTTTGTTTAATTGAATAATAGCGTGCCCCGTCGGCACATCAATTTGTTCTATTAAACCAGTATCCACACCAAGTGACTCTAACTGCTTAATAATGGCATGATCATTGTGGTGAATCGCGCCTACATGCTTCACTTTGGCGCCCGCTTTTGCTAGCGCGACAGATTGATTTGCGCCTTTTCCGCCCAATAAGCACTGATAGCTATTAGAAGCTATGGTTTCGCCTGGTCGAACAAAATGATCAAGCTGATAAAGGTGGTCTAGGTTAATCGAACCAACGTTATAAATCGTCATAATTCCCTTCCTTCAGAGTGAGCTCACCGGCTATTATTTTTTATAATACTGTCGACATTTCGGCTCTTCACACTTAAGAGCGAACGACAAAAATAAGACTAGTCGGCATTTTATGCCAAATAATGTAATAAATCTTGACCAATCGTACAAAAATAAAAAAACGCTCCGATTCTTCAAGAATGGAACGTTTTAAAAGCTTATTTTCTATAAGAATAAAGGCTTATTTTTCGTCGTCTAAAAAGCTACGGCCTTTCTGAGCAGCGATACGCATACGCAATGCGTTCAACTTAATGAAACCCGCTGCGTCTTTCTGATCGTATGCACCGGCATCATCTTCAAACGTTGCGATAGAGCTATCGAACAAGCTATTTGGAGATTGACGACCAACCACGGTCACGTTGCCTTTGTACAATTTAAGACGAACCGTACCACTTACGTATTTCTGAGAGGAGTCGATCAAGGCTTGCATCATACGACGCTCCTCAGACCACCAGAAGCCGTTATAAATGATTTTGGCATAACGAGGCATCATTTCATCTTTCAAATGCATCGCTTCACGATCCAACGTAATCGACTCGATTGCACGATGCGCTCTCATCATAATGGTGCCACCTGGTGTTTCATAACAACCACGTGCTTTCATTCCAACAAAACGGTTTTCTACGATGTCTACACGGCCAATACCGTTCGCGCCACCAATCTTGTTCAGTGTTTCCAAGATCGTCGCTGGAGACATAACGTCGCCATTGATAGAAACTGGATCGCCTTTTTCGTAACCGATCTCAATGTAAGTCGCTTCGTTTGGCGCGTCTTCTGGAGACACAGACCAACGCCACATATCATCTTCTGGCTCTGTCCATGGGTCTTCTAACTGATCACCCTCAAAAGAGATGTGTAGCAAGTTAGCGTCCATAGAGTAAGGAGATTTTTTCTTCTTAGTTGAGAAGTCTACTGGGATATTGTGTTTTTCACAGTAAGCCATCAAAGTTTCGCGGGAAGTTAAGTCCCATTCACGCCAAGGTGCGATCACTTTTACGCCTGGCTTCAATGCGTAAGCACCAAGCTCGAAACGAACCTGATCATTACCTTTACCCGTTGCGCCGTGAGAAATAGCATCTGCGCCTGTTGCGTTAGCGATTTCGATCAAACGTTTAGCAATCAAAGGGCGAGCAATGGACGTACCAAGCAAGTATTCACCTTCGTAAATGGTGTTAGCACGGAACATTGGGAATACGAAGTCGCGCACAAATTCTTCGCGCAAATCTTCTATGTAGATTTCCTTAATACCCAACGCTTGAGCTTTCGCGCGAGCTGGTTCAACTTCTTCACCCTGACCCAAATCAGCGGTAAAGGTAACCACTTCACAGTTATACTCTTCTTGAAGCCACTTCGCGATTACTGAAGTATCCAGGCCGCCAGAATAGGCAAGCACTACCTTCTTCACGTCAGACATTATTTCTATTCTCCTCAACGAGCTCGCGCTCCCACACCGATAAAACGGCGGCGCAAATAATTTAAAAAAGGGGCTGCTAGTGTAAGATTTCGATTCTTGCTTAGCAAGTAAAAAGCCCCGTTTCGCGTAGATTATTGGGCGAAACGGGGCTCTTTTTTAGCGGTTGTAGCAATAAAAAGCGTAGCGGAATTAGCTCACATCGGCTTTTTCTAAACGGATCGTCACGCGTCGATTACGCTCACGGCCTTTCGAGGTATTATTTGTTGTGGATGGGTAGCGTTCACCATGATAGCGAGAAATGATTTTCTCGGCAGGAACACCCTTTTCAAGCAAATACGCCGTTACTTTTTCAGCACGTACTTTTGATAATTCACGGTTCTCGCGTCGAGAACCAATCGCATCGGTATGACCATCAATATAAATGTACCCAACACTGGGGTCAAAAGAAACATACAAAGCCACAAGATCCAAGCGAGCCCTAATTCGATCCGTGAGGTTCACACCATTTAGCGGGAATAAAGCCGCGGTTCGCGCAATTTGATCGTAATTCACTGGCAGCAAGCTAGACAAACAACGTCGGAATTCGCTGTATGCGGGCGCGAAATTTATGTTCGACAAACCCACTTCGATGGTTTCGCGACTGTTTTCCCAAGCGGTTCCTGCCACTACGGGATGACGCCCTCTATCCAAGCTGGTCAGCATTCTTTCAGCCACTTTGCCGCCTACTTCAACCGTCAATCCATAACCAGGATAAGGGAGAATACCTAACGTTTCTGGTTTTACACCAGGAGACCAATCGGGTGCCTGAGAAATTATATACACCTGACCTGGACCTAATTTTTCATTCTGTGGTTGCAGAATGAATTTCATTGGTTCGCCTGCTTCTTTAATGAAATGACCTTCGCCATAATGAGGAACGGGATGCGTTAAGCTGCATGAAAAAATGTCGCCCGAAAGTAACCACTCAGAATCCGAAATACCAGATTGGTATTGCGTGAATGCGGTTGCTTGCCCAAATGAGGTGCAAGCAGTCAATAAAAGTGTAGTGCGAATTAGAAGTTGTTGGGTAATTCCCATTTAGACATCTCGTTCAAGCATTATCAATTGTGTTATGATCCGATCCTATTGTACACCGTCACTGTTGATCAAGCGGCAGAATTAAGGACCTTCTTTTGTCAAACCATGAAATCAAAGATAGATTCCGCGGCTTCCTACCGGTAGTTATCGACGTAGAAACCGCAGGCTTTAATCAAAAAACCGATGCTTTACTAGAAATGGCCGCCAGTATCCTGCGAGTGGATGAAAATGGCGATCTATATATCTATGAAACATTAGAGTTTTTGATCAAGCCATTTGAAGGCGCTAACCTCGAAAAAGCAGCATTAGACTTTACAGGCATTGACCCTTTTGCGCCTGATAGACAAGATATGCCAGAAGGGGAAGCGCTGACTCAAATGTTTGCTAAAGTTCGTAAAGAATTAAAATCAGTGGGCTGTAAACGTGCCATTTTAGTGGGCCATAATGCCGCTTTCGACCATGGTTTTTTGAATGCTGCTATTGAACGAGCAGACATTAAACGCAACCCATTCCACCCTTTCTCTAGCTTTGATACCGCAAGTTTAGCGGGCTTAGTGTTCGGGCAAACCGTATTGGCTAAAGCGTGCGAAGCCGCTTCAATACCCTTTAGTAATACTGAAGCACATTCAGCGAAATACGATACAGAGAAAACCGCTGAATTATTCTGCGAAATGGTGAACAAATGGAAACGCCTTGGGGGCTGGCCTTTGATCGAAAATGAAGTAGAAGAAGATGACATGGCCGCCATTTTTCATTCTGGAAAATAGCGCCAAACTAAAAACGAACCTTATTTTTTAAGGTTCGTTTTTTCTTTATCCATATGGCGGGTTTCACTATGCAAGGAAAGCGAATTTTATTATTGATGTTAGGGTGGCTTTCCCTCATTACTGGCATTATTGGCATTTTCCTCCCCTTACTCCCCACCACCCCACTTGTCTTATTAGCGGCTTGGTGTTTCTCTAAGTCCTCTGAACGATTCCACACTTGGTTACTTGGCCACAAGCTTTTTGGTCCGATTATTCGTGATTGGCAATCTTCCGATGGCATTCCTAAACGCTCAAGAAATCGCGCCATCTTTTTTATGTGGACAGGCATGGTCGTTTCCATGTTTATTGTTTCACGCATGTGGGCAACCATTGGACTTGTGACGGTCGGTGTAGCCGTCAGTATTTATTTACTACGAATGCCAATACGTACAGAAAAAACAGAAAACGTAGAAGACGAAACTCATTAATTCTATCCACGGATACAATCTTTAAAAAGGCACGACACAATGAAACGCCGGTATTTTCGAAATTTTGTCTTTTACCCATTCGCTGTTCTGACTGGCTTAATTACGGCACTTTGGGTAGCGACACCATTTGTTGCAGAGCATTATCTACTCGCTTATTTTCATCAACAAGGCGAAGACGCTTCTATTGGCAAACTGTCTGTTGATTTTTTCCCACCTAAAGTAGATTTGAAAAACATCACCATCAGCAACAAAACCCAAGACACGCTGACACTAAAACGTGCTGTTTTCGAAGTTGAAATATTGCCACTGCTGACTAAGACCGTGCACATATCAGAAGCAAAGATAGAAGGGTTAAAGCTGCTCGTTGCCCAGCAAGAAAACCATTGGATTGTCGCCGGAATTGATACCGCCCAATACCTTGCAAAAAATACAGAAGATGAGCCCAAAGTCGAAGATAAAGAACCAGAAGATGTATCTCCAGCGCATTCGCCTTGGAAAATAAAACTGCCTACCTTAACTGTGACTGACAGTCAGGTAAATTTATCCCGCCAGCTGGATTTAGCGACACCTGCTGAATTAGACACATTCCGCTTGTCGTCACTGTCTATTAAGGGTTTATCAGGCCATGAACTCAATTGGAAAGGCAATATTGTCTTGTCTGCGCAGGTTAACCAAGCGTCCTTGTCCATCAATAGCGACTTTGATTACACGCCAGAACAAGCCAATGCCGATATCAGCATAAAAGATCTGCACCTCCCAATAGAAAGCTTTCATCATTTTTTACCATCCCCCTTTAATGAAGGTAAAGGCCAGTTTAATCTCACCGGAAAATTCCAATTTCATCAAAAACAAAGTAACGGCGCCCCTATATTTTCGGTTAACAACCTATCTCTAGAGGCGCAAGTCGCGGCACTCGATCTCAATTTAAACGAAACAGACCACCTTGCGACACAATCCACCTCACTGACACTGACACAATCTAATATTGAATATGTCTCTGCCAATCAATTGTCCATCACTGGGGCGATAGCACTTCAATCAGAGCAGTCACGCGTTACACAAGCGGGCCAAGTGATGCAGTTTGGCCAGTTAAGCGTGATGGCACCGCTTGATATAAAACGTGATGCACTTGATGGCGAACCGACATTGACGCTTAATAACTTAAATTTAGAGGCACAAGTAGCTGCACTTGATCTGAGTTTGAATGAAACAGACAGTCTTGCGACAGAATCGACGTCACTGACACTGACGCAATCTAATATTGAGTTCATATCCGCCAATCAATTGTCCGTCATTGGGGAGCTAGCACTCCAATCAGGGCAGTTTCGTTTCATACAAGCGGGGCAAGTAATACAATATGGTCAGCTAAGTATAAACACGCCGTTGGACATACAGCGTGATGCACTGGGCCTTACGGCCAAAAGCGCCACAACTCAAATAGACATAACGGACCTGTCTGTCGCACTCGATAGCCTTGCGGTAGACAACCAAACAACGCACATTGGCTTGAATGATTTAGCCGTCACTATGGATCCGCAAGAAACACTAACCGCTTCATTAACCGCTGAGATACAAAGTAATAACTTATCGGTACGGCAAGCTGGCAACACCGCTAATTACGACGTTTTCAACCTGTCTAATACCCTTTCAGTAAGAAAGGAAGGCGACAGCATCGCCGCTGAAAATACGCAATTAGACATCAATATTAATGGTCTAAAAGCCACTCAAATTGACGGAAAACAATTATCACTGGGTGCGGCAACGCTCACAGCAGAGCAATTAAACGTCAAGCAAGAAAATCAGCAACCGCCTCTTCTGGGAGGCGTTAATCTGAATTTTTCAAGTCAATTACTCGACAGCCTATTAAGCAATGAAAAACGCATCGCATCTTGGAAGAGCGCAGACGTCAGTGGTCTTTCGTTTACTCAACAAGACGCCATATTTGACATCAAATTCGCTCAATTGAATGTCGCCGACTTAACCTTGTCTCAAACACTATCTCAAACATTGTCCGATACAAACGACAAACAGCCGCTACCAGCGCTAAGTCACATTGGCAGTTTTAAGATAAACGAAGTAGAAGCAAACCAAGATGGTGCCAGTATCAACACCATTGTCACAGATTCAGTCAATGTAAGCCTTATTATTGACAAGCAAAAGCGCCTAGAAAATCTTGTATTTATAAAAGCGGATCAACAAAAAACGCCGCAATCTTCGCTAAAAAGTTCAAGTACACCCAGAGAAAAAGACGTTGAAGGCACCATTAATAAGCAAGATCCAGCGTTTAAGGCGCCGTATTACGTCATTTTAGAAGCCTATGACATAACAGGAACCTCCAGCATTAATGTACAAGACAAAAGCATTTCACCCACTTTGCTACGCTCATTGGAAATAGAGACGCTCACATTACGAAAGCTCAATACCCAGAAAAAAGATCAAGCCACTGTATTGTCGCTCAGAGCACGCAATGGAAAATACGCCATATTACAAAGTGACATCACCATTTGGCCGTTGGCCGACAAACTCACCATGAAGAGTGAGTTGATTATTAAAGAAGCGGAGTTGCCACCCTACTCATCTTACATCGCCAATATTTTGGGCTATCAGATTGATTCAGGACAGTTGGACTTGGATCTAAAACTCAACGCAGAAAACGGTGTATTGGATGGTAACTCTCACATCCTATTAAGAGAGTTTGATTTAGGAGGACGCAAAGAAAGCAACTCTGTCATCAAAGCGGGCGCCATTCCTCTTAATATTGCGGTGAGCGTTTTAAAAGACAGTAAAAACAATATTGATTTAGACATTCCACTTTCTGGCGACATCGATAACCCTGAATTTGGCTGGCAAGATTTCTTACTCCTGCCTGTGCGCAAAGCCCTGTTTACGGCTTCCAGTAGCTATTTAATGCAAACGTTTGTGCCTTACGCAAATGTTATCAGCATCGCACAATTTGCAGGCGATCAACTGCTAAAAATTCGTGTTGAACCACTGTTGTTTGAAGCCAAAGAAAGCAACCTGAACGCATCTCAAGACGTTTTCTTAAAACAGCTCATCGCCTTAATGAAAGACAAAAAAGACAGCCAACTTAAAGCTTGTGGCGTCGCAAGCTATCTTGATTTAGGATTTGATAATCCGCCAGTCTCGATTGACGACGCGACAAAAGGCGTCGCAAAAAGTCTCGCACAAGAACGAGCGGATTACTTAAAAGATCATTTAGTTAAAGAAGGCATCAGCTCCTCACGTATTTATCTTTGCTCTCCCGAAATTGATTTATCAAAATCCAGTAAACCAAGGGTCGAATTGAATTTCTAGGGCACTTTACTTTAGAGAAGACATTTTAAACGCGTCACTTAAGAAAAATAGCGGAAGCCATAAGCGATCTACAAAACAAAGCCGTGATAGGAAAACACTACCACGGCTTTTTTATGTCAGTAAACAACAAAGAAAACCAACAAATAATGAAGTGTTGCATAGACTGAAGGTCTGTCATTGAAAACGCAAATAAACAGGCCATTACTATGTGTATAGGCCATTACGATTTTTAATAAATAGTAAAAAAGCCTGACAAGCATCAAGAGACGATAAGCCTAACTAAGCTATCCTAAGTTGAAAGCAAACATAGACAGGAGGCAAATATGCCAATCGAAGACCATAGTTTGATAAACGAATTTCCAGAGTATAAAGAAGACATTCACCAGTTAAAAATGGATGATGCTCACTTCAAAAAACTCTACGACGAATACAATCATCTAACAAAAGAAGTAGAAAAACGGGAACAAGAAATTGTCCCAACTACCACGTTAGAAGAAGAGAAATTAAAGAAACAACGCCTACAGTTAAAAGACACTATTCAAGGCTATATTAAAGCGACAAGACTCGCTGCCGAAAAAGCGTAATTGACGTTAGGTAGGATTGTTTTAACGCTAGCCGTTTCAACAGCCCTACCTTTTCCTTTTTCAATCCCCTTTCTTTTTTATATACAAATCCGCCATCAAAATACTCAATAGAATGTTTTGGTCACTAAGACCAACCCACCTGCATCGCCGTCTGTCCGATCGACTGTGTTAAACCCGACCCAGGCAGACGTGAAACGGAAGAAGTATTATTCGAAAAGTTTGTTGAAATGTATGTTGGGATTGGAAGTTGATAGCTGGCGCTAATAAAACAGCCTTTAAACAGAAGGTAAGTTCTGCGCCAACCACTGTTTGAATTGCACTTTCGGCAAAGCACCTGATAAACGCGCCACTTCTTTGCCATGATGAAATATCATCAGAGTAGGAATGGAACGAATATTATAGCCACTTGAAGTGCTTTGATTCTGTTCGGTATCTAATTTCAAAAAACAAGCTTGAGTCGACATTTCACCCGCTACTTGTTCGAAAATAGGCGCGAATTGTTGGCACGGCCCACACCATGTAGCCCAAAAATCAACAACCACAGGCAAGCCATTGTCTGTGATATAACGCCTAATATTTGCATCGCTGCCCACAATAGGGCGTGTTGAAAGAATCGGTTTACCACACTTACCGCAAACAGGCTTGTCACCAAGCTTGGTTTTAGGTAAACGGTTTTTTGTACTGCAACTTTGGCAAACGATTTGAATAGGTGAATCGGTCATCTTAAACCTCAGTGATAAAGTGCTTTCGTTCATAAAAAAGTAATGTGTTAAAAAACAGATTAAATCTATATTAGTAGAATCTGATGTAAAACAAAATACCTACTGCTTGCCAACCTCGAAAAGCAAAAAGCGAATCGTTTGATCCGCTTTCTGTCACCTTAGTAAGCCTGATTCAGCTCACCACTAGACTAATCATCTATATCGGCATGAGACACCGCTTTAAAGTTATCTATTTGTTCGAAATTTTCCATCCAGAAATTGGAACTGATTAAGCTAAATTCACGAGTCAATCCCGTATCCGCTGTCTGCTTCAACTGCCATACGATACCCGGCGCTTCAGGAAACTGTGTGCCTTGAATTTGATCTTCGTACAGGCGATTTATTAAGGCATCATCACCTTGCCCACTTGCTAATAAACGCACGATAGAAGACGCTAACGACTCATCAAATATCGCCATATCTTCATCGTGTGCGGCCGTCACCGTCATGGTCAACTCAACACCCGTCGGTTTCGCGAAAATCCCATTAAACGCTTCTCTTAATAACGCATAAGCACTAAAGAAACGTTCATGATATAAACAATCTGGATACTCTTCCCACGAGCGATCATCAATCATATCGTGACTTATTTGCTCTATCTTGCCTTTTGGCAACTCAGGAAATAAATGCGTTAACACCGCCTTTGCCGCGTCAGCAGGCTCAAGGTCATTGAGCGACATCATGCACATCTCTCTGAGTTCAGCCGCCTCCATGGCATCGACATCATCGTCAAAATCCATAATGCTCATGAGGGCACGATAATCCTCATTGGACCACGCGTTTTGAATCTTGCTGATTTTATGGAAGGAATCAATTTGAACGGAAAACTTAGCTTGCATCTAGCACTCCTATTTGAACGCCAATATTGCAGGGATAACGCTGGTAGGCTTTGTAAATAGCCAATGTTGATCTTAATAAATGAACAGATCGAGCAACCAATGTACATTGTGTAGAAGCAACATACCACCCACCATTTAATAGAAAAGGCTTCAGATTGCTATATAAATACATCAAGATCCATCGTGAAAAAATTTATACTTAAAGTTAGGAATACGAAGTTTTATCTGAATTTAGAAAGCTGAGAAAGGGATTTTTTTCATCTATTTAGCGGACTTACACAATACTCATAATAAATAATATTTTTTATTGCACCATTTGAAATGATGCTATTATTAAATAATTGCTTGTTAAAGCAATAGTTTATTAATTAATCAGAAAAAGGATTTTCTAATGTTTTTAGTAACCAACCGCGTTATTGGCAATGGAAATACGTTAAGTGTTTTTGGTGATACTCCCAGCCCTTTAGGACCTAATGAGTTACGACTTATCGAAGTCAATAAAGTGAATAAAAAATGGCAGGTTAGTCCAGTTCCCGATGAGCTGTCAAAAAGCGAAGTAGAAAATCTCATCAGTGAAAACCATCTAGATATCGATCCCAATATAACGTGGCATGGTTCACTGGCTGTGGCTTGTAAAATATTTAACGAGGCCAAAACAACCAATAAATCCATTTTATTTTTTACTCATGGTTACAACAATGATGTAAAAGATGTGATAAAAACCGCTGAAGCCCTAGAAAACTTATACAACGTAATTGTGATCCCATTCACATGGCCGGCCAACGGCGGCGGCGCTATTTCAGGTACGGCCTCTTACTTAAGTGATAAAGCGGATGCAAGAGCATCCTCCGGCGCGTTTAATCGTTTTGTCGGCAAAGTCCACTATTTCCACACTTTATTGGCACAAGCAAACTTGACAGCCATTAAGGCTCAAGTTGAAAAAAAATATGCAGGTAAAGACAATCCAATGGCAGCATCAACACTGTATGCGGAGCTAGTGAATAAAGCCTGTAAAGTTAAGGTTAATTTGTTGTGTCATAGTATGGGCAATTATTTATTAAAACATTCGTTAATGACCAGTGACAATGTGGCCTCTAAATTAGTGTTCGATAACATTAATTTAGTGGCTGCAGATACTAACAATAAGAACCATGCAAGTTGGGTAGAAAAACTAGATGTAAGAAACCGTGTTTACATTGTTATTAATGAAAATGACGGTGCCCTTCGTGCTTCTAGGGTCAAACCTGGAAAAGAACAATTAATTCGTTTAGGTCATTATTTGAAAGGCTTAGACAGCGTAAATGGCGTTTACATTGATGTAACCGACACGGACGATATGGGGTCCGAGCATAGTTATTTTAAAGGCACGGTTGTAGATAACAATAACGAATTAAAGGATTTGTTCAAAGATCTATTTACGGGAAACAGTGTTGAGAAACGACTCTCTTTCTTCCCTGCTGAAAACTACTTTAGACTTTAATATATAGGCTTTAATATATAGGCTTTAGAAAGACAGTTGATCTTGATAAAGGAAAACCTCAAATAGCAAATATCTCTTGAGTAAAGCCAACATATAATCTACGCCTTTTAATGGAAAAGGTGTAGATTGTATGTAATTTTATCTGATGCGATGTATTGCGTTAACCGCTTGTTATGCCACACCTACCGAGTAACAATAATAACCCCAACACATACCGCTGCAATGTCAGCGATTCATTGTCGGGCTAAAGGCTGGACCTTGTATCTCACCTAAAGGGTTCAAAGCGTTTCCGTAGGCTCTAAAAAAGAGATTAACCCCATCTTCCGTCTTCCCCTTGAAGAAAAGGTGAAGAGACTTAGGGCTTTGGTACCATCACTTTCTGCACTATCTCCAAGACGAAGTCTGTTCGGCACGTGTGTTTGTTCGCGTTTTATTGATGAGAGTCGATTACGCAACTTTCCATACAAGCAAAAAGTTATTCGCAGGCATTGGAATCTGTTCTATTAATTCCATACCAGCAGCCCACTCAACCAACTCAGCCACATCGCGAATTCCGCCACAGCCACTTTCTTTCAAGTGCTGATCAAATTCTCGATTACCATCACTGGTGTATTCACCATTCACATTCATGGGACCGTATTGACAAAATATACCGCCCGACTTTAAATTCGCCGCGATCGTTTGCATCATCAATTGCGCATCATTACGCTGCATAATATGGGTAGTATTCGCCGTAAATACACTATCAATATCTAAACTCGGCCAACCATTTTTACCGAAGTGAAACTCGATGGGGGAAACAAGGTTACTCAACGTCGCTTCAGCCATCCAAGCTTGAATACTACTGTGGTAATCAAACATATCACTGGTATTCCAAATCAAATGAGGCAAATGCTCAGCAAAAAACACCGCATGTTGACCCGTACCAGAACCCACCTCAAGCACGTTTTTTCGATCTGAAAAATGTACAGAAAGCTGTTCAAGAATAGGCTGTTTATTTCTATCGCAGGAAGGGGAAAACTCTTTTATCATATTTTTTTTCATAAACTCTATTCACCAAAATACCAGATGGATGGACAAAAACGAGATAAATAATATTATATTTTCAAGAATAAAGATTTTTGGAGTCAGAGGGAAATTAGTGCGTATTTTTATCTGACACCATTAAGTGACATTAAGTTAATTATCTCAAAACCAAAACGTTATGATTCCAAACGCCACTACCCCACATAAAATGGGTAAGCCCATGGATCGGGTGCGCTTCCAAACACCGAAGGTAACGAGTATCCCAACCCCAGTCGCAACCCAAGAAACAGTGTCAGATTGAGCAGGTACTAAAGAAGTACCAAACATCGCAGCAATCATGGTTGGCCCCAGTATGGTTAACCAAGTCGGCATTGAGCCAACACCATCTTCTGTTTGTCTTTTAGCCAAGCTTCGTTTCATCCAAAGATACGGCAAAAGACGAAGTAAATAAGTGCCAATGGCAATGCTGACGAGTGTCAGCCACATAGACATATCCATGTTTATTGTCCTCCCACAATACGTTGGTTTTTTAGTGCGTAGAACAGCACTGCACCGCTCATAGCCGCCAATGGAATAGCGACATTCGGATAACCTAACATTTTCAAAATGACAGCGGTAACAGCAGACAAAATAATAGTCAGTGACCATAGACGATTATTGCAACGTGGAATGACTAAAACGAAAAACAGAGCCGGTAGTGCAAAAGGTAAAATATCGTTAATTAATGGCCAGCGCTGCGTCAGTTCTCCACCTGCAATGGCACCCAGTGCGGTACCAGCAATCCAACTAAACCAAGCTAATACCGCCGCGCCTGTATACCAGCCTATCCGAGCATGTTCTGGAAGCTGAGGCAAACGTGCATGAGCAAGCGCAAAGATTTGATCAGTCAAGCCATGCATTAATGGCACCCACTTCTTATCTTGGTTTAAGTAGGGTGAGAGATTTGGACCATAAACAATGTGTCGAGCGTTGATGAGTAACGTCATTATGACCACCAACCATAATGGTGCTCCAGAAGCGGCCATGGCAACAAAGAGAAACTGTGAGGCACCAGCATAAATAAAGGTGGAGATAAGGATGGTCTCTAACACGCTAAAGCCAGACTGAATGGAAATAAGACCAAAAGAAATGGCCACCGGAATGTAACCACCAAGCAGCGGAATCGCGTCTTTTACGCCTTGTTTCCAAGGTGTTCCTGTAAGGGTTTGTGTCGTTGTACTCATAATGTAACGTCCTGTTTAGCATCGGCCTGTTTAGCATCAGCCTGTTTAGCATCGGCCTGTTTAGCATCAGCCTGTTTAGCATAGGCCTGTTTAGCATAAGTAATGACCATCATTAAGGTCGCCCATGAATCGTCAGTTTGATAACTATGCGGAACATCTGCGGCAAAAGAGTGCACTTTGCCAATGTCCAAATGATGCAGGTCATTATTTTCACCCGCCAGTAATTGTCCGCTTATTAATGTTATGGCTTCTGTCGTGCCGGCAATATGCGGCTCTGATTGCTTAATGGTGTTGGGCGCACAAGACATCCAATACACATCAACGCGCGGATTGCCCTCACCTTGATCAATCAATCTTACCTGTACACCGTTTTCTCCCAGTGGTGACTCCACACTGGCAACAAGATCCCCAAACGGGACATCCAGTTGTACGGCCAAACGCCAGATCGTTTCTAGTGTCGGGTTGCCATCACCTTGCTCAATGCGAGACAGATTGGACTTCGCAAGCCCTGCATCTTGCGCAAGCTGAGACAAAGACAGACCCTTTGCAGTACGCAGCGTTTGTATATTTCGACCCACTGAGCCGAGAATTGGTTTATTCATCATGCATCTCAAATTGTTCTATATAAAGAACGTTCTATATAAGGAACATCTGAATGTCAATGAATTTATAAAAATGGAATGGGGTGAGAGGGAGGAAAAACAACGGTGAATTGTCCCTTTGAGTGGCTGGTTAGTTGCCTGCACACAACACCAGTGCTAACATTTGTGTGTACAGCATGAATTAAAGGTAACGTATTATGGACACTCGTATTCAATTTAGAATTGATGAAGAAACTAAACGCTTAGCTCAATTAATGGCCGAAAGCCAAGGACGCACATTAAGTGACGCGTGCAGAGAGCTTACCGAGAGCCTAGCTGAAGAACAACGAAAATCTATGACGCATGATTTGTGGTTAACAGAGCAAATAGATGCGGCATTTGATAAATTTGAAAGTGGTAAATCCATTTTTATTGAACACGATCAAGCTAAAACACAGATGGAAATTAGAAAGAATAAGATCCGTAATCGGAATAAACCATGATTTCTTGGGAAGAAGAATCACTAAATGATCGTGAAAAGATATTTGATTTTTTATTTGATTTTAATCCAAGCGCTGCTGAAAAAACGGATCAAATTATTGAGGCTAAAGTTGAGAATCTACTTATACAACCTCTAATGGGTGTTCAAAGACATATCTTTCGTGGCCGAGTATTGATTATCCCAGAAATATCAATGATTGTTTCTTATTGGGTTGACGGAGAAATTATTCGTATTATGCGAGTCTTGCATCAAAAGCAGAAGTTTCCGCAAGAGAAATAAGATAACTGACGCTAAGCTAAATGGAAAATAATGGTTGGCTGAAATTAGCGAGGCAGGAGCAGAGCCAACTGTTATTTGTCCTGCTTTAATGACTTGTTATGTGAATTTACTTGAACTTTGGCCACTGGTTATAACCTACCTCCGGATTGTTAGATGAATACGCCCTAATAAATTCAACTTCCTTTTGCGACAACTCTGTCTCAGAACAATTAGTTGATTCCCACAATATTTGCTTTCTAACCGTATAATCCTGTTTTATTTCATCTGGCAATGATTCGAAATCCTTATTAACAACATCTATGCTGGGACTTCCGAAATACCTATAGCTGCCGACTTTATCCTTACCTATATAAATTTTACCAGTAGGATATGTAATTTTATAAATTTGCATCATACACACCTTACTTACGATTCACATAACGCCATTTTAAGCGGAGAATCTATTGGGGTCAGATGAAAAACAGAATCTATTGGGGTCAGATGAAAAACTAATCTATTTTTCATCTGACCCCAAATGCCCTTTATTGCCACTCAGGCTTCGATTGATGGTAAAAGCTAACGCTTTGCTAAGCGGAAAATAATTGTTGGCTAAAATAACGAGCGGAGCGAAGGTAGCCAACTGTTATTTTTCCGTTTAAGCAACTTGTTATAAGCCAATAAATTAGCGCCCTGCAGCTTTTAATCTATTTTTCATCTGACCCCAAATTCCCGTTTAGACAATTTCACAGATTTCTTAATATGTTCGTAAGACACTGGTTTTAAAGCCATAAATCTAGACACCAACAAAAGTAAAAACTGGAAAAACGAGCATGCGTGTTACTTAATTTATTCACAGCACGTTATTTCGTCTGCCAATATTCTTATTAATTGATACTAAAAGATTTTTTTACTTCCTACCAGTACAAAATTCACTCAAGTAGTTTATTTAAAATAGCTAAACACGCAATAAAATAACCATTTAAAAAATAAACTGTATATACAGACATAAAATACATTTTCTTTATTAACGCTGAATCAGTTGATTGTCGGACTAAAGCCGCGACCCACAATGAAAGCTTCGCTTTCAACGGCGGATCACGGTCGTACCTCCCTCATCGCGCCCTACGATTAGCTAGGATATAGTCAGTTCGACGCGACGAAGTTGCGCGACTTCATGGAGTTTCATAGTCATTGTTTGAAGATCTGTCTCCCACCAAATAAACAATCTATGCCTTACGATATAACGAGCGTCGGTAAAGCTATTCTTCGATGACAAAAATTAGGCATTAAAGATCTTAAAGCGAATTTTTGCTTTCCTTTAAACTGAAGTTTTTGGGCGCTAGTAAAAAGTTACCCGCTCAGCTTTTCCCTGAATTAAAGTGCGGAATAACGGTCGGGAATACAAAGCGTTTGAATGGAACCTAAATTCCGCGTCGTGCTAAAGCCGCGACCCACAATGAAAGCTTCGCTT
>CAXBGJ010000031.1:0-20947 GCA_963975045.1 uncultured Marinomonas sp.
CCATACCTTTCTATTTTCTTGATCAATCCCTGTCGCGATATGCCAAGCTGTTTGGCGGCTTGAGTTCGGTTGCCTTGGCTTTTCTCTAAGGCATGATGAATCAGTCGAATTTCAAGTGCTTTCACTTGTTCATCCAGCGTTTCTTCGGTGTCAGGAAAGCGGTTTACTGTTTGGTTCGTTCGCTGAACATTCGGATACAGAAGTTGAATATCCTCCATGGTGATCTGACCTTGAGGGCAAATAGACGCGACGCTTTCAAGGGCGTTTTTCAATTCTCGAACATTGCCGGGCCACGTTTGATCACGAAACCATTGTACGGCTTCGGAGCTCAGCTGTAGATTTTTGGCCTGCTGGCTTTGTAGACGCGAGAGAAACGCTTGCAGCAAAACGGGCACGTCTTCTAAGCGTTCAGCAAGGGATTGCGTTTCAATGTTCACGCCTTTGATTCGATAATACAAATCTTCCCGAAAACTGCCCTCGTGGACTTTTTCCAGTAGATTCGCGTTGGTGGCCGAAATAACGCGAATATCGATGTGCTTTTGTTCCCGTCCGCCAACGGGAAAGAAGGTTCCTTCTTGTAATACACGCAGCAATTTGACCTGCATCGCCAGCGGCATTTCACCGATTTCATCTAAAAATAAAGTGCCGCCATCGGCCAAGCTCAATAAACCGACTTTGTCTTTTTCTGCGCCAGTAAACGCGCCTTTCACATAACCAAACAGTTCGCTTTCCAATAAGTCCGCCGGAATCGCGCCACAATGCACGGACACAAAGGGTTTCGCGGCGCGATGGCTTAAGTCATGCAGCGTTTTTGAAATCACTTCTTTCCCTGTGCCCGATGGCCCAGTCACCAAAACGCGAACGTCGGTTGGTGCGATGCGTTCCACCAGCGCACGCACTTTTTGAGTGCTCGCCGAATGGCCGATGTACGCCGCTGCACCTTCTGGCTGTTTGGTCGATTGCTTGAGCTGATTCAGCTCTCGCTCTAACGTCGTTTTGGTTATGGCACGACGCACCACAACCGCCAACATGTCTGGATCAATCGGTTTGGCGATAAAGTCCCACGCACCAAGCGCCACTGCTTTTAGCGCCAAATCCCGATCCGCATGACCAGTGATAATAATCACCGGACGACCGTCAAAGTCTGCCATGGAATCCAGAGTCACTTGCGGGTCAAAATGTGGCGGCATGGACAAATCCAACAACACCAAATCCGCGTCAAAGCTAGCCAAGGCATGACGCGCGTCTTCCAAGCCTCCTGCGGTTTTAACATGATAATCTTGGTTTGCTAACCAGCGGCTGGCCAGTTCACGAAACGCTGGTTCGTCATCGACCAGTAATATTTTATGTTGCGTCATGAGAAGGGTTTCCTAAACGGGAATGCGCTGAATGTTGAGGCAAGGTAAGCTCGAATGTCACTGGCCAATCCGTGTCGGCACGATGTTGAATATGGCCGCCATGCGCATCGACAATACGACGTACAATGGCTAATCCTAAACCGCTGCCACCAGCGCGTTTAGTTATAAAGGGCTGAAACAACGCCTCACCTTGTAGACTGTCATCGATTTCAGGCCCGTTGTTGTGCACGTTAATCACCACGCAGTCTGTGTTCCTGCTCGCCTCGATGCAGAGTTTCCCATCCGGCTGATTGCGTGAAAACGCCACGGCGTTGTCGATCAAATTAATAAAAACTTGCTGAAGGCGCTGCGGATCCGCTTCCAACTCTATCGATTCGGCGATGTTTACCTCGCAAGAAACGCCTTCTAACTGAGCCTGTGCCAAAATACTCTTCACCAAAGCTCGCAATGGTGTTGTGCTGATTTGCAGCGTTAATCCACCGGAATACACCAACATATCACTGACCAAACGATCCGCGCGCTTCAGTTGAGTTTGAATATGCTGACGAGTTTCTGGCGGCGAGTCGTAAGCTGCCATAGCGATAATATTGAGTGGATTACGCAATTCATGCGCCATCGCCGCTGACAAACTACCGAGCTCAACGAGATGCTGTTCATCCAAGCGTTTCCGCTCCGCAACCGCCAATGCCAAAGAGCGTTCCAACAAACCACAGCTGGTCGAAAACAAGGAGCCAAACACTTCTGCCGTCAGTCTCATTCCCGGGCTCGCATCATTCCAGCCAAGCAATAAAAAGCGCCAGCCCGACTCGGATCGAAAAACACTGAGCGCCAATGTTTGACCGTCGTCTATGTACGCCTTATCCACAGAATCCAATGTTATGTCTACATTTCGTCTAATCTGAGATGACAGTAAACGCTCACCTACGCGAATCAACTGAGTCCAATTTTGAGCTTCTTTTAATTGGCTCGACCAAACTTCCAGCACGGTTTCATTCAATACGGCACCGGGGTAAATAACACGTGAGATAAGTCGATTTAGTGGCTGATAAATCAACGCCGACATCACTAACATCAACAGGGAATACAACCACAATTGCCAGCTTGGAACATCCGCCAGCGCCTGCAAACCAACGCGCCCAGACACCACACTGATCACGGCGATCAAACACAGAATCACCAACATCATCGCCACCCAAAGCAAAGCTCGGTTGGCAAAGGCATTGACGGAAAGAATTTGATAGCGCACCACGGCGTACACCAAGAGCAGTAAATAAGTCGGCAACAACAGCATGGGATACGGAAACCAGCTGATACCAAAGGAAGGAAACACAAAGCTGGTTGCTAACAACAACCCCCAAGCACCCACACCAAACATGGCGAGAATCGAACGTTTTTTATTGCCCGAATGACGATACCAACCAAACAACAAAACACCGTGCGCCAAGATGCCGATTAAGACGGTATACGCCAGATTCCACGTTCCTGCATCGGTGAAAATAAAGAATGAGCGCGTGTCTAAGGTACCAATGGCATCGCCCGCCCCCATCCACCAGCTTTGCAATACCACGGCAACACTGACGACGTAAAACCACGGAATGGCTTGCAGCAGTCGATCGAGCATAATCTCTTTTGCCGCACCAGAATTCACAAAACGAATGGCAAAATGCAGGAAAAACGTCGGCATGAGCGGGTTCGCCAAAATAATGTAAATCCCCATTTGCTCATAACCTTGAAACAACACGACATGGCCAAAACACCAAATGGCCATCATGATGGCAAAACCCGCCAAGGCTTGCAGATCCCCCTGTTTACGGGCGCGCCACAGCAACCAAGCCGCCACTAAAAACCCGCACACGCTGGAAACCAACATGGCCACTTCGAACATCAATGAGAGCGTCAAACTGTAAACCTCGTTTACACTAATAAGTGGAAGAATCGTAAACCTCTTTTACGATTCACGCAAAGTTAAAAATTATTCCTTTAAAATCAAATAGATAAAACTCTTAAAAACTTGGCCTGACGATTGCTCTTAGATAAGTAACTTTATTGATCTATCTCAATCTTTTTCTTATTAACGGAGCAGGCATTATGAATACTGGCTTTTTTATGACCGAAATCATCGCACTTTTCAGCATTGTGGGTTTGGCATTATTTCCTTTGGCATGGCAGCAAATGCGCACCATTAGAATCAACAAGAACACATAATGGTTTACGACTTATGCCATTCATTCGTTCCTTCTGTTAAATAGGTTAATACTAAAATGGACCTCGACGTCGCCATCTTATCTCGCATCCAGTTCGCTTTTACGGTGAGCTTTCATATCATTTTCCCCAGCATCACCATTGGTTTGGCCACGCTGATTGCGATTTGGGAAGGCTTGTGGCTGAAAACCCATAATCCTTACTATTTGCAGCTCGCTAAATTTTGGATCAAACCTTTTGCCATCACCTTCGGCATGGGCGTGGTCTCCGGCATCGTGCTGTCTTACGAATTTGGTACCAACTTTTCTAAGTTCTCTGTTATCACTGGCGCGGTGCTTGGGCCATTGATGGCGTACGAAGTCTTAACTGCCTTCTTCATGGAAGCCGGATTTTTGGGTGTGATGCTATTTGGCTGGCAGCGAGTCGGTCGTAAGCTGCATTATTTCTCTACCCTTGTGGTCATGACTGGTACTTGGATTTCTGCATTTTGGATCATTGTGGCGAACTCTTGGATGCAAACGCCAACCGGCTACAAGATCATTAATGGCAAATTTGAAGTCGAAAGTTGGATGGAAGTCATCTTCAACCCGTCTATGCCTTACCGACTCACTCACATGGTCGTCGCGTCATTGATCACCGCGACCTTCGTGGTGGCTGGCATTAGTGCGTATTACTTATTGAAAAAGAAGAACATTCCTTTCGCCAAAAAAGGCTTGTCCATGTGCATGTGGTTCGCATTGGTGCTAACACCGCTGCAAGCGTGGATTGGCGACATGCACGGTTTGAACGTGAGAGAGCATCAACCAACTAAACTCGCTGCGATGGAAGGCATTTGGTCAGCTGAAGAAGAAAACGTGCCACTGTTGCTGTTCGCTATGCCTAACATGAAAACCGAGTCCAATGATTATGAAGTTGGTATTCCCAATCTCGGTAGCTTGATTCTGACACACTCTTGGGATGGCGCAGTGCAAGGTTTAAAAGCCGTACCACCAGAAGACAGACCCAATGTACCGCTGGTATTTTGGTCTTTCCGTGTCATGGTGGGTATTGGGTTTGGCATGATGGGCATCGCTGTTTTGGCGTTGTTATTACGCCGCAAAGGTCGCTTGTTCGAGAATAAACCCTTCCTTGCTTTGGTCACGCTATTTACTCCTATGGGTGTCATTGCGGTTCTCGCTGGCTGGTACGTGGTCGAGATCGGTCGACAACCTTGGATCGTCTACAACTTGGTGCGTACTTCTGAAATCGTTTCGCCGTTACCGCCGGAGCGCGTGCTCTTTACTCTGATCATGTTTGTAATTATTTACAGCTTACTGATCGGCGTTTATCTCTACTTTATGCGTAAGCTTATTAAAAAAGGGCCGCCGTCAATGGAAGCACTAGAGCAACAACTTATCGGTATGAAAGCGCCGGGCTACGCATTGGCTTGGGTGAAAACATTGCAAAATAAAGAACAGATAACTAACGAACCACAAAATAAAGAACAGGGAGATAAATGATGGATTTGGCTCTTTTCTACTTCCTAGTCTTAGGTTTCGCCATTTTTATGTACGTGTTGCTGGATGGCTTCGACCTAGGCATTGGCATTCTCTACCCTTGGTTTAACCAAGATGGCGAACGCGACCACTTAATGCGTTCTATTTCTCACGTTTGGGATGGCAACGAAACTTGGCTGGTGTTTGGCGGTGTGGTGCTATTTGCTGCATTTCCGGCTGCTTACGCTGGCATTACTTCAACCTTTTATCTGCCTATTATGCTGATGCTGTTTGCATTGATCTTTCGCGGCGTGGCATTTGAGTATCGCTTCAAGTCTGACACGTCTCGGCCTTATTGGGATTTTGCCTTTAGCGCTGGCTCGGCGGTCGCGGCGTTTTGCCAAGGCATGTTGCTGGGTTCACTCGTACAGGGCGTTCCAGCCGATGTCGACAGTTTATCCAGCTTGCATTGGTTAACACCGTTTTCTATTCTCACTGGGTTTTCCGTGATGGCAGGTTATGCATTATTGGCCGCGTGTTACTTGTTCATGAAAAGTCGCGGCCGTATTCAAGCCCACTCGGCCAAATTGGCTAAGCGACTCTTGCTCATCACTATTTTAGCTATGGTCATCGTGAGTTTATGGACGGTGACTAGCCAAGTGGAGATTCGCCAGCGTTGGTTCTCTGGCCTCAATTTCTTGTGGCTGTCGCCTTTGCCTATCATTACCTTGGTGGTCGCCGTGTTGGCGTGGAGAGACTTAAACCGTCATTCCGTCGGACAAAGTCATCACGAAGACCGCCCATTTTGGTATGCCGCCACGCTCTTTTTACTCGGCTTTGCCGGTCTCGTTGTCGGATTATTTCCTTACCTGATACCAAGACAGTTAACCTTTATGGACGCCGCGTCACCAGATAGTAGCTTGCTTTTCCTCTTACCTGGCATTTGTATTTTTGTACCGCTTATTTGCGCTTACACCTTTTGGGGTTATCGCGTGTTTGCAGGCAAAGTGGAAGATTATCAGGAGGGCTATTAATGCTAAAACGCCTCAAAGAAAAACTGGCCAAGCTCAAATCGTGGCAATGGTTTTTACTTCTCTATTTAGCGGGCTTTGTCGTCGTGTTCTCGGCGTCGTATAGCATTAAACTATTGATGACGGGATTGCCTTAGCCGCTCGATTTGCTCAAACAAAAAAACCGCCCACTCAATCAAACTTGAGGGGCGGCTTATTTCGATCAATCAAACTAGCAGCTTACGCTTTTGCTGTTTCCAAGGCGTTTATCTTAGGTTTGATACAAGCTTTAGCAAGTAACCCAATAAACAACAAACAACCAAGAGCACGTGCCGCGACAATCATAGTTGACGTATCGGTTGCCGCTGCAGGCCAAGCAATGAGCACCGCTGCAACGATATACAACAATCGAGTCATCCACGATAAGTTCTCACGCAACCAACCGGAAAAACCAATGCTCATCGACATCGTTGCCAAAGTGGCAAACGTGATCGCGGCCACAATACTTTCCGTTGAACCAATCAACAACACGCCCGGCATGGTAACAAATAAGAACGGTACCAAGAGTTTTACAAAGCCTAAACGCATGGATTCCACCGCCGTTTCATTTGGCTCCGCACCCGATATTGTCGCCGCCGCATAAGCCGCCAATGCAACCGGCGGCGTAATGGCAGACACCAAACCGAAGTAGAAAATGAACATATGCGCTGACAAGGTTTCCATGCCTAATTGCGTCATCGCTGGCGCAACCAATACCGCGAGCAATAAGTACGCCGCGGAAGTGGGCAATCCCATGCCAAGAACAAACGACGCCAAGGCGGTAAGTAATAAAACAGCCCACAAGTTGCCATCGCCAAGCTCAATGATTAACCCAGATAACATCAAGCCCATTCCGGTTAAGTTCAAGATCCCAATGACCACACCCGCCGCCGCAACAGCGGCGACAATCGGCAGGGTGTTAGACAGGGTCTCTTTACAGGCATCAATAAGATCGACAAAGTTAATCCGCGTGGCTTTCTTCCAAGGACACACCAGCAACCCTGCTAGAATGCCCATGACGGCAGCTTGTGTTGGTGACTTACCCGATACCATTAGACCGATCAATACCACCAGCGGCAGCAACAAATAGCTTTTTGTTTTCAGGGTTTCAAGCAGTAACTGCAAGCCCGCTTCCGTATCTCTTGCTAAGTTAAGGCGCCCAGCTTCTAGACGAACAGCAATCATCAAAGCCAGAATATAAAGCAAGGCCGGCACTAACGCCGCCAGCGCCACTTCGGCGTAAGGAATACCAATCATTTCCGCCATCAAAAAAGCCGCAGCCCCCATGACCGGCGGCATAATTTGCCCAGCTGAAGACGCGGCAGCTTCTATCGCTCCGGCTAATTTAGCGCTGTAACCAACACGCTTCATTAAAGGAATCGTAAAGGTACCAGTCGTCACCACATTTGCCACCGCGCTGCCATTAAGTGAACCCAATAGAGCGCTGGATAACGCCGCCGACAAACCCGGGCCACCTTGCACTCGACCTGTCAAACCACGCGCTAAATTAACAAACACTTCTCCCGTGCCGATCTTGGTTAAAATCGCACCAAATAAACCGAACAAGAAAATATACTCAACGGCGACGCCCATCGGCACACCGTAAACACCTTCGGTTGATAGCATTAACGTTGAGGCCAAACGATTAAGATCGTAACCGCTATGACCGTATTTCCCAGGAATCAAATCGCCAAAATAAGCGTACAGAAACGCCACCGTCATTAAGGTGATCAACGCCCAACCAACGGCCATTCTGACAAAAACAAACACCACAGCCATCAAGGCCAAAAACACCCACTTGTCTTGCCCAATCGACATGGCACCACGCATGATGATGTCGATATAGTAATGCCATAAATACGGCCCTGGCACTAAGGCAATCAACGCCAATAGATAAAATGCGCTTCGACTCACCGCACTTTTATATCGCAGCGCGTAAAACAACATGGCCGCGCCAGCGACTAAAGAGAAAAACAAAGATCTTAATAGCAGCGCTGTAATACCGCCATAATAGGCGCCATAAAGTACAAGCCCAGCAATGCCCACGGCAATAACACTAAACAGGATAGAAACCGACAGACGTTCCTTTTCACAGGCAAAAGTAGATTCGAGCTGTAAACTTTGTAGACTTGTTTTCATGATGGCGCTCCTATTTACCGCTTACTTCATCGAAGTATTTTTTCGCACCAGGGTGCAAGGCAATCGGTGTGTACTTCGCCGTTTTTAAGGAGATCGCTTTCGCTTGTGGATGAATCTGCCCAAGCTCATCTAGATTATCGAAAATCGCTTTAGTAATGTTATACACAGTACTCTGATCTTCCTTGCCACTGGTAAACAAAATCGCAGGATCGTTAATCATGGTAACGGGAGCAGTCTGATCTGGGTACGTTCCAACAGGAAGCGAGTAAGCTTGATAGAAAGGGTACTTTTGAATCAAACTTTCTAACTTCTCGATCTTGGCAGACAGTAGTTTCATCTCGGTTTGTGAATCCAAATCGATCAATGACGCTGTAGGTGCGCCTGCTAGTACAACGGTCGCATCCACTTGTCCATTTATTAACGCTTTGACACCTTCATTGTAAGAAAGGAAACGTGGCGTGATGTCTTTGAATACCCCGTATTCTTGTAGCAAACGCGTCGCCAGCACGGCTGCATTACTGCCTGGAGGCCCCATGCTGACGCGCTTGCCTTTCAATTCTTCAAAAGAGTTAACACCGGTACCCGACTTGGTCGCAATTTGAAGCACCGCAGGATACAAATACGCTATGCCAGCCACATCCAGCGGCCCGCTGACTTTAAATGGACCTTGGCCATTTTTTGCTTCATACAGGGTTGAAGAGGAAGACAGGCCTAAGGTCATTTGACCTGCGGCAACGCGGTGATTGTTCTCAACCGATGCCCCCGTGACTTCCGCTCGTGCCGTGGCGTTATCCATGTGTTTATTGATGCTTTCTGAAATCCCAGCACCGATGACATAAAACAAGCCGCCGGTTCCGCCGGTTCCAATTGAAACTCGATCAGCCGCCATAGCGGAAGTGACCAAAGTGGCGCATAGCGCGCTCGCGATGAATACTTTTTTAAACATGGGTTTCTCCATTATTATTTTTGTTGTTTATATTGCAAGGTCACTTTAACGATGAAACCTTTCACCAACCTTTCATGGCGCATCAACAAAACGTTTAAGGTGAAGAAAAAGACTCGGACAAAGGCGCCATGGCATTGTCCCATTCATTGTAAATAAGCTGTTTTTTGGCGTCATCCGTCTGAATGAGCAATTCAAGACCAAGCGGAATAGGACGAAAAATACCGTGTGGCAACTTACTTAACGCATCCCGACTATAAGGCCCAACGGCTTTGGGACTGATCGGCGTAAGGCCAGATTGGTTCGCTAAAATATGTTGCCCTAAAGGAGACAGCAAAAGATCAATAAAGCGTTTCGCTAATCTTGGCTGTTTGGCGTCTCGATAAATAAACGCCGTGCGCATAATTACCGAGGTGTAATCGGTTGGCATGATGGTTTTAATCCACGGATATTGTTCAGACCATTGATACGAATAGGCACCTATCAGGTTATAGGCGACAAAAATTTGCCCTTTCAAAAGCGCCTGAAGCATAGAAGACGTGTCGGTATAAAGTTGTGCCTGATGATTTCCAAAAGCCTCCAATAAGCGACCATAGCTGCGCGATTGCTGCCCATCATACGTCCATGCTAAATAACCAATTCCTGATTTTTTAATATCGAACAGACCAATTTTTTCATCCAACAAGTGGTTCTTCTTGCGGATCAAATTGAGTAATTTCTCACGGCTCAACGGCAAAGCATCAGCAGCCAGAATGTCGGTATTGATCGCGGTAACAATTGGCTCGTAGGTAAAGCCAAACAGTTCATTACGCCAATACGAGTCGCTTGGAAGTCGCTCAAGTTCTGGAGATTGATAAGCCAGCGCAAAGCCATCGTTCGCCAGCTTAAATTGCAAATCCATGGCAGGGCTCATGATGATATCTGCGCGTGTTTCTGGCTCAGAGAGAAAACGCTCGTATAAGTCGCGCGTATTCGATTCGGTATAATGGATTGTCACATCAGGATGTTGCGCTTCAAACGCCTTAAACAAAGGGTCAATCACGGCACGATTCACAGCCCCGTTAATCGACAGCACTCGCCTTTCATTTGCGGTGATTTCTTTTCCTGTGCTGTCTTGCTCAGCAAACGCAAGTGCACTGAGCGTAAACAAACCCCATACGAAAAAGCGGGTAAACCTCCCCATTGAGCGCGTCATAGTCGCGCTCCTTTTGGTTTAGGGTACCTGTTCTTAGGAAGCGTGCGCTTAGGAAAGATGACTTCCACGATCAGTCCCGTGGGCTCGTTGTCTTTAAGGTGAAATCTCGCATCGTGGTGTTCGGCCACTTCTTTGGCGATCGACAAACCAATGCCAGAACCGGAAGCCTGATTGTCTGGACTGCGATAGAAATACTCAAAGATATGCTCTTTGTCTTCGTCTGGTACGCCCACACCTTGATCTCGAATTTGTAGCACTACGGCGGCGTCGTTCAGTTCGTTTGCCGACATCAGTTCGACTTCCACCAGCCCCTTGTTTGGGCTGTATTTGATCGCGTTTTCTATGATGTTTTGCAGCATTTGCTTCAGCGCAAATTCATCGCCATCGATCGTCGCTTTAATATCTCCCACGTATTCAATTTCAACGCCGCGCTCTAACGCCCAAACCACCAGATCTCGACAAGTGTCTTTGGTTAACTGATCTAACGACACAGGACTAAATGGATGACTTTGGTAACGGTGCGTCAGTGTGGCGCGATTAAGAAGCTGATTGACCGTATTGGTCAACACATTGCTGCTTTCTAAAATATGCTGTAACTGCTTCTGACGTAGCACTTCATCTGTTTCGTCAATCGCATTTTGTGCTTGAGAATTAAGTCCTGCAAGCGGCGTACGGATCTGATGAGCAGCTTCTGCGGTAAAACGCTTAAGACGCTCCAGCGTGGTATCCAGTTGCGCCATGAAATAATTAATACTTTTCAACAGTGGCGCGATTTCACTCGGCACATTAGTTTCAAGTGGTGACAGTTCCAGTGGAGAGCGTTCCGTGATGGCCTGCTTGATCGCTTGCAATGGCCGCAATACGCGCCAAATAACGAAGAGCAGCAGGAGCAAAGTAATGACAAAAAACAAACTGACAAAATGCAGCGCCATTCGGTTAATTTCCGCCGCGGCAGCTTGGCGTGCGCCCAGCGTTTGCCCGACAATAATAAATACGTCATTCACTTTATCGGCTTCTAACAATCGTTTCCCGAGCGCGACAAAACGTACATTCTCTTCGTGATACAGCGCTTCATAATAGATTGGGGTGAACTTCTCTTTTTCGGTAGACTGAAGCAGCAATTGCGTAAAAGGGATATTAGGCAAGTCGTTATAACCTGTCAGAACTTGGTACTGACGGCCCATGATGGCGTAAAAAGCGCGGTCGGAATTCGAGAGCGCCAATGTCTCAAAGGCGGACACAGGCAGATCAATAAACACCTGACTGTCTAATATGTTGATATTTTCTGCCATCTGTAACGCAGCGCCGTATAAGAGCCGGTCATAAGACACTTTCGTGGCGCGGTTTGCGTAGATGTGCGCGCCCCAAAGCGCCAATACGTTAATGCAGATCAAGACCATGCTGACCATTAAAATCAATTGCCGACGCAGTGAGGTCGTCGTCTTAGGCATGATATTTTTCCAATAAGTAACCAAGACCACGAATGGTTCTAATGTGTATATCGCTGCCTTGTAAGGACTTTCGTAAGCGCGCCACGTAAATTTCGATAACGCTGGCGTTTGGGTTTTCATTGAAATTATAAATATGCTCGATCAAAGCTTCTTTGCTTAGCACGCGACCCGTATGGCTAATAAACACCTCCAGCAGACGAAACTCTCGTTGTTTTAGTTCAATCGTGTTGTCTTTCACCGTGACGGTACAGGCTTGTAAATCGAGGCAAACATTCCCGTACTCTATGGTGTTTTGTGCCTGTCCTTGGCTGCGACGAAGCAACGCGCGGCAGCGGGCTTCTAACTCACCAAAGTCGACCGGTTTGGTCATGTAATCGTCTGCGCCTAGATCCAGTAATTCGATGCGGTCTTTTATTTCGTCACGCGCTGTTAGCACAATTACAGGCGTGTTGGAGTGTTTTTTACGGAGGTTCTGTAAAATCTGATTGCCTGTCATGTCCGGCAAATTCAGGTCGAGTAGCATAAGGTCATATTCTTGAAGCGCCAACATCTGGTTCGCCTCGGCTCCGGTTTGAGCAAGATCAAGACCATGCCCCATTCGACTAATTCGCTGGCTGATCGCCTCGCCCAGAATCCGATCGTCTTCAACGACTAAAATACGCATGATAATGATGCTCTTTTGTTATTGCTCTATTCAACGATGAAATAATGCTCTTCATGAGAGCAATTTAGCGCATATTTCGATCTGAAAGAATGCTCTACCTCTTCTATTAATGACTTTGATGGAAAATGAATACTAAACATTCTGCTGTTAACACCATAAATTGCATCTGTGTCCTTCTTTCTTTCGCTATCTGTCCATGTGCAAACTGCCCTAAAACACGTAAAGTAATGAGCTTCTTTTTGCTCCAACATCATACAGTTAAGGGTTTACTATGATTCGCAAGGATATGTTTTTCGCGCTCATTATTATTGTCGCGTGGGGCTTTAACTTTATTGTGATGCGCTGGGGATTGGATGAGCTAACGCCGATGATGTTGGGTGGTTTGCGATTCTTAGTTATCGGGATGATTGGCTGTTTCTTCTTTTCTCGTCCAAAAACACCCTTGCTTTGGTGTATTGGCTACGCCTTGTCATTGAACTTCGGACAGTTTGCGTTTTTATTCAGCGCCATGTCGTTTGGTATGCCTGCGGGACTGGCGTCTTTAGTCCTTCAGTCACAAGCCATTTTTACGCTGCTGTTTGCCGTTCTATTATTAAAAGAAACGGTTCGACCTTACCAAGTCCTCGCCATCGGGATTGCCATTGGTGGCTTGGCCGTCATCGGCTTTGATAATGATGATTCCACCATGACGGCACTTGGATTTGGTTTAACCTTAGCAGCGGGCTCTAGCTGGGCACTTGGTAATATATTCACTAAAATCATCAGTCGAAAAGGCTATGACGCCAATCTTAACCTCATCGTTTGGTCAAGCTGGGTTCCAGCGATTCCTTTCTTTTTATGCGCGTATTTTATCGATGGCGGCGACGTAATGTGGAGCAACATCGTGAATCTGAACCTAAAAACCATCGCGACACTGGCGTATTTATCGCTGTTTGCAACCTTGGCAGGCTATGGTTTGTGGAGCTATTTATTATCTCGTTATCCGGCGGCTACAGTGGCACCGCTGACATTAGGTGTACCGGTAGTTGGGCTAACATCGGCAGAGATTTTTCTATCTGAAAGCGTTAGCCCTATGCAGTGGACAGGGATTTTGATTGTGTTAGCTGGCTTGATACTGAACACGTTCGGCAGCCGCTGGTTGAGGAAGGTTGACCAGCGGAGTTCTTGATTTAACATTCAAAGGTGATGGTTATTCTTTCCGATCATTTTGCTCGTCTATTTTATCCGCAAGGCGAGCAACCTGAGCTTGTAACTCAGAGATTTGAGCCACCAGTGCGTGATGATGGTTTTCTTGATTTTCATGCTCTTCTTGTGCCGTTTCTCGTGTCATTACATCCAGCACAACACCAACCATCATGTTTAAAAATACAAACGCTGTTAAGAAAATGAAGATGATGTAGAAGATCCAGCTAAACGGATACACCTCCATAGTTTCGTACATGACATCCGTCCAATCCTCGAACGTTGCCACTCGAAACAGTGTGAGCATGGAGATAGCAATGTCTCCCCACAATGTTTCATTGACCTGATGAAAAAAGATAGAGCCCACTGCGGCGAAGATATAAAAGATGATAAACATCAATAATGCGATGTAACCCATTTTTGGAATGGCTTTGAGCAAGGCATTAATCAAGAAGCGTAAATCTGGAATAATCGACACCAAACGCAAAACTCGGAACACTCGCAGCAAGCGTGCCACCAGAATCATCTCGGTCTCAGATATAGGCATCAAACTACCTATCACAATGACCGTATCAAAAATATTCCAAGGATCTTTAAAGAAATGACGCTTATCATCACAAGCAAGAAAGCGTAGAGAAAGTTCGACGAGAAAAAAGACGGTTATGAAGTTATCTAAATAATTAATCGCTTTATCAATACCATAAGGTAAGGCATAGGTTTTTGCGCCAACCGTTAGTGCAGCGACCACAATGATGCTGATGATAAAACCTTGAAACCACGCACTACGCTCAATGCGTTTCATTGTAGTAAACAAACTGTCAGAACGACTCATTTCCATTATTTTCGACACCTAATATGCAAACATAAATACCTGAAATACAGACAGGTGCCGCCATATTAAGTTCATATCCTTCAGAATAAAAGCAGAAGGTGCCTAGTCGAAAGAACTTACCTGTTATGTTCGTTTAACGCGAACGACCTTCATGATTTCGACTGGTATGCCTGCGACCATTTCTTGCGTTGGGTAGTAGGTTAAATTTACCCACGCACCGCGCAGGGTACGATATTTACCTTGTCGTTTAAAACGAAACGGTACGTCGTAGCCTTCTATCATTAGAGTATGTAGTACCCAATCTTCTTGAGGGCGTTGTGCATGGGATTTGACTTTAAGCGAATCCGAATGAATCAGCTTATCGTTATTTTTTAATAAGGCCTGCGGATCAGATTTCACGAGATGCTCCCTGTCGAAAATATGAACGCTTCTTAGTATGACACAGATCCGCTAAATCTTAAAAAGTTGATTGTTTTTTACTCACATTGGAGGTGGAGCCGTTGTTTCATCTTTTGCCAGCTTAACGGTAAATTGACTCATCGCTTGGGCGGCTTCTTTATTCGCAAAGCGCACAACCGCCTTTTGCAATATAAGGCTATTGGGGTAAGTCACAACGTCTCCCGACAACCGATGAATGATCACATGAAACGACGATATTTCAAGGATTTGACCTAATATTTCATCATCCTTATCGACCACTTTCACCCAATCACCAACACGATAAGGAAAGCCGAAGAAGATAATTAAACTGGCGGTAATATTGCTCAAAATTGACCACTGAGCAAATAACGCGACGCCAACTACCGCAAAGACAGATGAGAAAAAAATCGCCAATTGACCGTAACCGATGCCCAGTACTAAGCACACCAATAAAACGAAAACAGCGGTAAAACCGAGGTTTAGCATCTTAGAAACATACGTAATACGCACTTCATTCGCAGACTTTGAACGCCCTAACAAAGCAACGCTGGACTTCAAAAAACGCGAAAGAATGACGTACACCACCACCAGTAACGCGATTAAACCAATTTGTACCATCATACTTTTAACCTAAATAATTGTTTATAAAACATAAAACAGCACACAAGGAATGATTCCCACGCTCATCAAATTACCAATCAGCACAATAGAGGCCACTTTATGAGGTTCTTGTTGATACAGTTCAGCCACCATGTAGTTAAGTATGGCAGGAGGCAAGCAGGCGAATATTAATAAATAACCAAAATATTCCGCTGGAATCCCTACGGTATATTGCCAAGCAACAGCAATAATCAGACCACTTAGAGGACACAAAAAACCACTGATCACGCCAATTTTCCACTGACTGAAATCAACACTGGTCATACGCACACCGAGCGCGAATAACATCAGCGGGATCGCAATTTGTCCGAGCATGTCGACAGAAACCTTAACCGCAGGTGCTAACGTCCAACCCTGAAAACTCCATACTAAACCGAGCATCGTGGCAATCACCATCGGCATTTTCAACACATTCAGCAGATTGGATTTCGGGTTAATCAAATACATCCCAACGGTAAAATGCAGCAGGTTTTCAGTTAAAAACAATATCACCGCAATGGGCAAAGCCGACTCACCAAAGGCCAGTATGATGAGAGGAATACCCAAGTTACCACTGTTATTAAACATCATCGGAGGGACGAGTGTTTTAGGCGATACCTTCAGCCATTTACACAGAGGCCAAATCAATAACCCAGATCCCAAGACCACGGCCGTCGTCGCCAGTATCAGATCTAAATATTGAGTAATATGAAAGTCTTTCGAGGCCATCACTGAAAATATCAGCGCAGGACAAAATACGCTGATATTTAAACGATTCGCAACCGTCATGTCCGTGGGCCGGACTCGCGCATACAAAAATGCTACCAGCACGATACTGGCTAAGGGAAAAACGGTATTAAAGATTTGTGATAATAATACAGATGTGTCCATTACTCGCCTCTCTTAATGAAGGGCAATAGCTTAACGCCCTTATTAAGAAAGACCAACAATGAAATACAGGTTAGTTTTTTTCGACCAAAACAGCGGGAATTAAAATGAAGCCACATCTGGTGACCATTCTCGGCTTATCTTACTTGATCCCCTTTTTGTGATAAGGCATCACATAGAAGCAGACGAATGTATTGATCATCATCGACAACTAACAAAGTCTTTTTATTTTGCTCTGTCATTGTCTAAATTGACATCCATTGTTGTTTTTATTTGAAGCGCATCAAGCTAAAGTTAATGAAAGATTAACAGAAGGAAAAAAACTTGTGCCAAAAAAACGTATCAAGCTGTCTTTTTTAGAACCAGATCTATGGGTTTTAAGCGAGCAAGATGAAACGATACTGGATGCCTTGGTAAGAAACGGAATACCCATTAAAAAAGCATGTACCAACGGTGTATGCGGTGTCTGCTTAACGCCGTTACTTGCTGGCGACGTTGATTACGCCAACCGTTCGCCTCGTGGCCTCAATGAAAAAGAACTGCGCTGCGGCTTTTTTCTGCCTTGCATCTCAATATGCAAAACAGACATTAGTATTGGTAAACCAAAAGTGACGCTGCGCTAAGGCATGGAAAAACGCTATCATAGACTCAGTATCTTAATGAGCAGACTTATGTCTAACGAACTGCCTATCTATCAACTGATTCCCGACTTAAAGCGTCAACTCAATCAGTCACACGAAGCCATTTTGGAAGCCGCTCCCGGTGCAGGTAAAACCACGGTGGTGCCACTCGAGTTAATGGAAGAAACTTGGCTAAAAGGTCGTAAGATCATTATGCTCGAACCACGACGTTTGGCCGCCAAGACCGCAGCAAAACGCCTCGCCGATTCATTACAAGAACCACTTGGCGAACGCATTGGTTATCGAATTCGCCATGAGGGAAAAGAAAGCAAAAACACTCAAGTGCTCGTCGTAACCGAAGGCGTATTAACCCGCATGCTACATGACGATCCAAGTTTAAATGACATCGCGCTGGTCATTTTCGACGAGTTCCACGAACGTAATCTTCATTCTGATTTGGCGTTTGCTTTGTGTTTACAAGCACGAGAGCTTTACCGTGACGAAGACCCGCTGAAACTATTGGTCATGTCGGCTACGTTAGATACAGAAGTGCTGGAAGCCAGACTCAACTGCCCAACACTCACCAGCCAAGGCCGCAGCTTTCCAATCACCACACACTACGGTAATAAAACACTCAAGGCTTTTCAAATCACCGACGAAGTCGTGCGCCTTACTTGCCAAGCCTTCAATGAAGAAACTGGCAGTTTATTGGTTTTTCTACCGGGGCAAAAAGAAATTCGACAAGCGGCGAGTAAGCTGCAACAACAACTCGGCCATCATACTCATTTAAGCATTCTGCCGTTATACGGTGAACTCAGCCTAAAAGAGCAAGAACTGGTGATTCAGCCTGTGGTTGCGCCAGCGCGTAAAATTGTTCTTGCAACAGCGATAGCACAAACCAGTTTAACGATTGAAGGGATTCGAGTGGTGGTCGATAGTGGCCTGAGTCGCGAAGCTCGTTTCGATGCCAACACCGCTACAACACGATTACACACTCGTCGAGCAACTCAAGCGGAAACCACGCAGCGAATGGGCCGAGCAGGTAGAACAGAAGAGGGCATCTGCTATCGTTGGTGGAGCGAAGCACAGCAATACCAGCTCGCGCCACAAGCCCAACCTCAGATTGAAATCAGTGACTTAAACTCCCTTGTGATGGATCTCGCTAAATGGGGCGTTCAAGCCCGTTTGGAACTGGATTGGATTACGCCTCCAACAGAAAGCCACTGGCAACAATCGGTGGATTTACTCACAAAGCTGTCGGCGCTCGCCCCTAATGAAGCGTTACAGCTCACCCCGCTTGGCGAACATATGAGTGAGCTCGGCATTGAGCCGAGACTGGCTCGGCTTCTGATTGAAGGCATAAAAAGAGGTAACGGTCAGGCCGCTGGTTCCGTGTGCGCGATTCTGTCGGAAGGTGACCCGTTCACTCAGCATAACAGCTGCCTAAGTGATCGACTTGCATGGCTTAACGGTACACTGTCCATAAACAGCAAGCGACCCAAACCGGTTTATCAAAAAGCACGACAGCAATGGCTTCAACGCAGTCAAAACATCTTGATTCAACAAAATATTACGCGTAAAGACTCGAACGATATAGCGCCTCTGCTCATCAGCGCGTTTGCAGATCGCATCGCTCTACGAGTCAATCAAGATAACGAAAGAGTACGCTACAAGTTGACTAACGGTCGTATGGCAAGTTTGGATATTCAAGACCCATCGGCTCAAGAGCCGTGGCTGATTGCGTTAGACATTGGCGGCCATCATGGCCAAGAAGAAGATCGCATTTTTCTCGCTCATCCGATCCAATTAGACACAATCGAAACCGATTTCCCCCATCTAATAGAAACAAAGCAACACCTAACATGGTCAAAAAAAGACGCTCGTTTATTAAGTGAATCGCAACGATGGATTGGCAAGTTATGCATCGACAAAAAAAAGAGTAACAAACCATCAGAAGCAGATATTTGCCAAGCGATCTTCGTCTACATTCGTCAAAATAGTTTGTCCGTTTTACCTTGGGACGATGCAAGCGAACAACTGCGGGCTCGTATTCAGTTCGCCTTTACCCATGATAAAAATACACAATGGCCAGATTATTCTGATGACGCCCTACTCGCTGGACTAGAAAACTGGTTGGCACCATACGTCGGAGCCATTACAACGCAACAAGCGATGAACAAGCTTTCTTTGGCTAATATCCTGCTTAGCCGGTTGGATTGGAATCAACAGCAAACGCTTAATAATAACGTCCCATCTCGACTCGACATTGCATCAGGAGCAAGTCACAAAATTGATTACAAAGAGCAGCCGCCAACGCTGCGCGTAAAGCTGCAAGAAATGTTTGGCACTACGACTCATCCAACGTTTTTTAATCAAACCATTCGAATTGAACTGTTATCTCCGGGACAACGCCCTCTGGCCGTGACTCAAGACTTGGCTTTCTTTTGGAAAGAAGCGTATCCAGAAGTTCGAAAAGAAATGCGCGGTCGTTATCCTAAGCATCCATGGCCCGAAAACCCAATGAACGCTCAAGCAACAGCAAAAACCAATCGAGCATTAAGGTCGTCTTGAAAAATGCGTTAGGCGTTTCTCAATTGTTGAAGCGCTTGCTTGGTTAGCTTTTGGCTGAAAGGGGTATTCTTTATATGAGTTGGGCTCCAGCCTATAATGAAGCGATGGAAGTCTGCCCAGGCAATTACAAACAATCTCTGCCACTCGTCGATCACCTCTTGAGCAAAAGCTTGAGATTCGCCTTGAGCCATTAATTCTCGCCCTAGCTCAGCAAAATAATGATCAAGTAAATAAGGCAGGTTTTCGGACAACGCTTTTTCAGACAGAGCGCTGCCTAAGAGATAAGCTAAATCCTGTACACCAGTACCACCTCCAACGTATTGAAAATCCACCGCGGCAACTTTTTCATCTTGTGTAGAAAAACAAAAATTCGCTACCTTCGCATCGCCATGAACCAGTGTTTTAAAACGAGCTTCATCCAGGCACTGAGACAAAGCGGCTGCAGATGACTTCAACTCACCTTCTTCCATCGCCATCCATTCTTCTTGGCGTGTATCTAAATGCCAATAAGTACCTTTTTCCCAAAGTCCTTTAGGCCAACCCAAAACTGGGTCTTGATGAATAAAACCGGCGTGAAAGGCGGCAATCCAATTAATACAAGACAATAGATGCTGATCGTTATCAGCGTCGTATCGCGCGTCATAACCCAACGCGTCTAAGTCTTCTAATAAAGTCAGTCGCTGACCGCTTTGCTTATCAAAATGAACGCCATGACAATACGCTACTTGAGCGGATTCAAGACAGCAAGAAGCCCAATCTTGATACCAACACTGCTCCACTTCATAAGAACGTATTTTTCGGTTATGCGCGTGAGCAGACTGCCAACCACGAGGCTGATTTATAGAAGCAGGAAAGGTGCAATGTTTGGCAATAATATAACTGGAAGGCTGAGAACCTTGATCATCAATAGTATAGCGGACGATTTCACCATAACCGCTCCATAAGGACTGAATCACTTCCTTGCGCTCAACAAAACTCGCCTTGCATTGTCGTTTTATAAAAATTTCGGGGGTCATTGATATGTCTCAGAGAAAATAGTTTAAAGAGATGGTAAACATCATTATCTGTATAAATACTAAAAGAGCCATTATCCTCCACAAAAAAGTGGATAAGCATCTAAGTTGTTAACAGAGAAGCAGAATGATCTTTTATCTCCAGTGTATAAATAACACATCATTTATAAAAAATGGGTACCGTCCCATAAAGTGGCCATTGATATAAACAGCACAACGTATCAATATCCAGTGAGTCGTTTTTCAAGAAGTCACTTGTTTAACTAAAAGACAAAGTGAATGATTTTAACGAAAGAAGACACACTT
>CAXBGJ010000032.1:0-20594 GCA_963975045.1 uncultured Marinomonas sp.
GGCTGATTTTTTCTAGGCTTTGTGCAGAAAGTTGTTTGTGTTGGCCATCTTGGTTGTTTCGATACGCTAAAAAATGCTGAGCAAGACCGCAGGCGTCGCCTTCTCTGTCTTTTAGTTTAGGCGCCATAATAGGGAATTGAGCTAAACGAAAATACAGATCTTCACGGAAGACCTCATCGCGGATGGCATCACCGAGTACGCGGTTTGTTGCGGCAATGATTCGTACGTTAGCTATTTTTACTTGTTGAGCACCGACCGGTTTGTATTCACCGCTCTCGAGTACTCTTAATAACTTTACTTGTTGTTCGTAAGGCATTTCGGTGACTTCATCTAAGAATAGAGTGCCACCTTCTGCTTGTTCAAAAACGCCTTGGTGATCTTTATGGGCTCCCGTGAAAGCGCCTTTTACATGGCCAAATAGCTCACTATCGATCAGTTCAGGGCTAAGGGCACCGCAGTTTATTGCGACGAAAGGGCCTTCTGCGCGTTGGCTAAAAACATGCAGAGTGTTGGCAATTAGCTCTTTACCTGTACCACTTTCTCCCATGATGAAGGCGTTGGCTTTTGTGACGGCGACTTTTCGAATGGTACGGTATAGCGAATGCATAGCAGAAGAGGAGCCGACTAATAAGCCGAATTGGTCGAGATAGCTTGTTTGTGTGCTGATAAGTTCTTTGGTTAGGTTGAGCTCACAAAAGATTTCTTCTAGTGAAGATTCAATTAACTTTAAGTTGAACGGGGCGCGATAGTGAAATCCAGCGCCTTTGTGCATCAGCTTATCCAGTATTGGATCCGGCCCACCTTGGCTGAAAAATAAAAACTCTGTTTGATACAAAGCAGGGCTATTAATGAGTTCTTTTAAAGCAGTGTCATGCAATGAATTGACTTCAATAAGAGCGACATCGCATTGTGCAGCCGTGAGCTGATCTAGCCAGTTTTTATCTTGATGGCTAATGTTCAGTTCATACTGTCGAACGCTTTGAATAGAAAGCAAGTTTGAAGCTAATAATGGATCTTGAACATGCATAAAAAGCTTTGGTGAAGACATTATTATTTTCCCTGAGTGAAACGAAAAATTCATATACTAATGAAATCATAGGGTTGAAGCCTAGCATAGCCACTCTCATTTACTTTGCATTAAACACGGCTTTAATCATCCTTATTTGCACAAAGCTCACCCTTTTTTGAAAGGAGGTAGAGAATGCTCGATGGTCATCGTTCAGAGAAGATGTCTTATCCTAATTCAGACTCGCGTATTTTGTGCGACATGTTATCGATGTGTTTTGATGGTTTTTCTGCTAACTCCACACTATATGGTCGAGTAAGCAATACACTGGATAAGCATATTTTTAAGAAAGTGTCTTCTTTGTATCGACGACTCGCCGAGCGATTACTGTATGGCGTAGGGGTTTTACCTGAAGATACAGGAACGATGAATCCGGAGCCTGGTTATATTGCGATAGCGTATTTATCCGCTCTAAACGCCCCTGAAAAATACGCGTCAAATCGTGTGATGTCGGTAAACTGGCAAGTCATAAAACGCATTGGGAAGTTGGTTAGGCAATTGAATGATAAGTTGTTCGCCAATACGATAATCGACTACTTAGCATGCATTCAGGTGTTGCTGGATAATGTGTATCACAGACGTAAAGCGGCAAAGCTGATTAAAGATAGATACAGAGTCAAAAACACATCCAGCTAACGCTGTTTAGGCTCTGTGTTTGATTATTTATCAATCACAATGCGGTAATCTAATTTACCTACAATACTGCCTTGATTGTCATGTGTTGAAACGCTAAAGCTGGCGCTGTTCTTTTCTTTGTGTGGATTGACCGTCGCGATGGTTTGGTTATTAACCACCAGCTGGTAGGTTTCTGAAAACGTGATATGTAAGTCTTCTGATTTTGGATTTTCAAATAAAATGCTGTCTTTTAAACGAATAACTCGGCTTTCGCCTCGTACCCACTGACCAACAAGTGGTTGCGCTTTGAATTTATTACGATTGTGCGTGACGATTGCTTCGGATAAGAAAATTTGTATCAGATCGCCATCGACCGCAAGATTCTGACGATCGTCAACACGAGCATTTAACACAGCCAGATCCGTATTGGTCTTACTTATATAAGTACGTAATTGCTGAGTCGCAGAGCTGATTTCTTTTTTATTTAATTGCTCCACAGCCATTAATCTTGGAAGCGCAGGCGCGTTCCCGATACGGTTTTTGAGCTCTGTGAAATTTGTATTGGCAAGCTGTTTTTGTGCTTTGAATTGCTCAATGAGTTGATCATTATTTTCGACAGTCGCGACGGCTTCAGCGGAACTGCCTTGTTTTGCTGTATTGTCTGTAGCAGGCGTGTTTTTTTCAGCTTGATCATTTTGTGTTGCCGTGGATTTTTCAGCCGTAATGTCCTGAGTCATTGTTTTCTCAGTTTGAGCTGGTTGGGATTCTTGTAAAATTGGCATCGAGCATGCGCTGAGTAAAAGCGTTGCAAGTAAAAGGCCAGTACGAAATGTAGCCATTGAAAAATCCTAAGATTGAAAAAAACAAAAAAAATAAGTGATTAAGTATGCGGGATGGAGTGTGGTATGTCGAGCTGAAGAATCTTATTAATGGCGCGCAGATTCTATTAAATAATACGTAAATGTAGCTCATATTAAAAAACGTGTTTTTTAATATGATGGGGATAGAGTAAGGGACAAGCAAACTACTTGTCCCTTACTCAGGTTTATTTTTGCGATTGATTCCACAGAATGCATTCGTCCAGCGTGACGCCTCGCCCACCAAATATGTCCAGTGCGCTACCAATGGTTAAATCGACTTTACCATTAGACAATTCGTGTACACGCTTAAGGTCCGATAATGACCGTGCGCCACCAGCATAAGTGACAGCGACAGGGCAACCTTGACCGAGCAAGTGGACTAACTCTTCGTCAATACCAGCTTGTAACCCTTCTACGTCTGCAGCATGAATCAAAAATTCATCGCAATGGTTTGCCAGCTCAATCAAGTTTTCTTGATTTACTTGCGTCGACGTAATGGTTTGCCAGCGGTCGGTAGCGATGTACCAGCCGTTATCGGTGCGACGACAGCTTAAATCCAGTACTAGGCGGTCAGTACCCGTTTCACGTTTGATTTTATCTAAACGATCCCACGAGAACTCTCCGTCTTCAAACAAATAAGACGTGACAATAACGTGAGATGCGCCTGCATTTAGGTAGCTTGCGGCATTATTGTTCTTAACACCACCTCCAAACTGTAACCCATCAGGGTAAGCACGTAGGGCGCTGATCGCTTCCTCTTGGTTACCTTTACCTAACGCAATAACATGGCCGCCAACCAGACCATGCTCACGATACATTGCGGCGTAATGTTCAGCATTGTATTCACTGATAAAGTTCTCTGTGGCTCCTTTGTCATTCAGACTGCCCCCCACAATTTGCTTAACCTTGCCTTGGTGTAGATCGATACAAGGACGGAATTGGGTCACAAATAACTCCCTATTTATATAAAAATGTAGAAGACGGATTATAGCCGATTAGTTTCCTATAAACGATGCGCCAAAGCATATACTTCATAAGCCTGTTACAATTAAAGGCCAAATAGATGAAGAGATTTATAAAGCAAATAGTATGTTGCAAATTACCCTCGCCGTGGCGATCCCAGACCACGAAATAGAATTGACTGCGATACGAGCCCAAGGGGCAGGCGGTCAGAATGTGAATAAAGTGTCTTCTGCTATCCATCTTAGGTTCAATGTAGCCAATTCCTCGTTACCTGAATTTTATAAGGAACGATTGCTTGCATTGAGTGATTCACGACTCACCAAAGACGGTGATATCGTCCTTAAGGCGCAACAGCATCGAACGCAAGAGCTCAACCGCGAAGACGCATTAACTCGTTTGAAAGCACTAATCCTTGAAGCCGTGCGCGTACAAAAAGCCCGTCGACCGACAAAACCGTCTCGCTCTTCCCAAAGGAAGCGGATGGACCAAAAGAAACAGAAAGGTCAAATTAAAAGTTTGAGACGCAGTAATTGGGATTAGAATTTTACGCAACATGATGAACAATACTTGTTTTTCCAATTAGTCATATCCTTGTAGTATGGTGACGTTACTTTTTTGGAATAATAAAAATAGGTTTGTTTGTCATGAAATTAGAATCTCTTGCACTGCATCACGGTTATACCTCTGAAGCGACTACCAAAGCGGCGGCTGTTCCTATCTACCAAACGACTTCTTATACTTTTGATGATACTCAGCATGGCGCTGATTTGTTTGATCTAAAGGTAAAGGGCAATATTTACACTCGAATCATGAACCCAACCACGGATGTGTTAGAGCAGCGTGTTGCGGCGATGGAAGGTGGAATTGCCGCCTTAGCAGTAGCATCTGGTATGGCCGCAATTACATACGCGATAGAATGTATATGTGAAGTTGGCTCTAATATCGTTAGCACCAGTCAACTTTATGGTGGCACTTACAATTTATTTGCTCATAGCTTTCCACGACAAGGCATTGAAACCCGTATGGTTTCAGCGGATGACTTTGCGGGTTTTGAAGCGGCAATAGATGAAAATACCCGCGCTATTTTCTGTGAATCGATTGGCAACCCTGCCGGCAATATTGTTGATATCGAAGCGTTAGCAGTCATTGCAAATAAGCATGGAATCCCTCTTATTGTTGATAACACGGTAGCGACACCATTCCTATGTCGTCCTTTTGAACTCGGTGCGCATATTGTTGTGCATTCTTTGACGAAATATATTGGCGGTCATGGCACGACTGTCGGCGGTATTATTGTGGATTCTGGTAAGTTTGATTGGGTGGCCAACAAAAAACGCTTCCCTATGCTGAACGAACCAGATCCGTCTTATCATGATGTTGTTTACACTGAAGCGTTAGGTGCCGCGGCTTATATTGGTCGTTGTCGAGTGGTTCCATTGCGCAACACAGGGGCTGCGTTGTCGCCGCACAGTGCTTTCTTGATAATGCAGGGTTTGGAGACACTGGGTTTAAGAATGGAGCGTCATTGTTCTAATGCTGAGACATTGGCTGTTTTTCTTCAGAATCATGAGAAAGTGAGTTGGGTCAATTACGCAGCGTTGCCAGAAAATAAATATAATGAAATGAGCCAACGTATTACCAGCGGTAAAGCATCTGGCGTATTGAGCTTTGGTATTAAAGGTGGCATTGCAGCGGGTACACAATTCATTGATGCATTAGAGATGGTATTACGTCTCGTAAACATTGGTGATGCTAAATCTTTAGCCTGTCACCCTGCTTCAACAACACACCGACAATTAAACGATGAGGAATTAGCAAAAGCAGGCGTTAGTCGAGATCTTGTTCGTATTTCAGTAGGAATTGAAAATATTGAAGACATTATTGCTGATATCACTCAGGCACTCGATAAAGTAACGGTTTAATAGTAAGCACGGATAGAAGGGTAGGGTTGTCACTGAGCGACCCTATCTTTTATAACAATGAAAGAATCATGCGTTTTTAAAAGTGTTTTGCCATGGCCGACTATAATACGTTTTAGGTCATTCCTTAAGGTTACTTTCTGGGATTGTTTTCTAAGGGGGATTGGTTAAGTAACTATCTATTTGGGGATTTAAATGGAAAAGTTAACAGCGAAGATTAATGGCAACGACGGCTATCAGGATATAAAGAGCCCTTGTGTCCGACAGTGTTGTCTTGATACTGATGACGTCTGTGTTGGTTGCCAGCGTACCATGACAGAAATTATGGACTGGCATCAATCAACGCAAAGTCAAAAAAAAGACATATTAACCCGTTGTTTATTACGTAAAAAACAACGCCCCCATTCATGATATCGACTCTTTTCATCTCCTTTTTTTAGTACAAGTCTCCTTCTTTTAGTACAAGACTCCTTCTTTTAGTACAAGACTCCTTCTTCGTAAATTCTTTTTAAGCTCTTTTTGAGTTTTTTTTATTCCCACTGTAATAAATCGATTTTCATCGACGTCTAATCTATAGTTACAGAATGAGTGTGCTTGGGGTTTTACCAAGTTTGGGATGAAGTTTGTGGGTGCCTTTAACGTTGATTTTAGAATTTCAGACATGGTTAGTATCGGGTTCGGCGTCTTTCGCGTTGTTAAGTATTGGTATTGTATTGCTGTCTTACTTACTCGAAGACCTTGCTATTGCAACAGCGGCAATCTTATCTGCTCAAGGGTCATTGCCTCCTAGTCTTGCCTTGTTGGCGATTTTTATTGGCATTGTCACAGGGGATCTTGGATTGTACATTTTGGGCAGTTATACCCGAAGAATACGATGGTTACGTTATCGAGCCTTAACCAATGTGTCTTATAAACGGGTTAAACGTAATTTGCAGCAAAGGGCGTTCCTAAATCTTTTTATTATTCGTTTTATCCCTGGATTGCGCACCATAGGGTTTACGTTAAGTGGTTTTCTTCCTGTTCCACTTCCTCTCTTTTTGAGTGCGGTCCTTCTTGCTTCTTCGATTTGGACACTGTTGGTATTCTCACTTATTTATCTCTTAGGAAGCAATGTGTTGATGTTGTTATCAGAATTTAAATGGGGGCTTATTCCTGTGGCGTTTGCTTTACTGTTTTTTATAAACCGTTTTCTTAATAAGTCTTTTTCAAGAGGTTTGTCATGAGCTCTATGTCAGGAGGGCAGTTTATCGAGCCCAATAAAATCAACGCAGGTATGCCATTACTTCATGTCGATGAAAAGGCCAGTATTTCGCCTTATGAGTTTATGCCCAGTTGGTTCTTTTATGCTCCTGTTGTTGTGCAAAGCTTGTTACTTGGCCTTCGTCATGGCGATGTGTGTTTGCCGCTCATTGCGAACCCAAGTATTAAACTGAGTGGTATGGTGGGCGAATCTAAAACCGATATCTTAAACTTGGCAGGCCCCATAGCAAAACAATGGATTGAACCTTTTATTACGCTTACAAAAAGCGAAGAGGATTTAGCGAGTCAGTTAGACGCAGCATTGCAAGCTATGGACTCGGCCGCGTTGTCTTTTCCAATTGTTGCTAAACCGGATTTGGGCTGCAGAGGCGTGGGTGTTAAATTGCTGAAATCTAAAATGCAGCTTCATGATTATATTCAAGATTTTCCTTCATCTGCCCGATTTTTATTACAGCGAAAAGCGCCTTATCAAGCTGAAGCTGGCGTGTTTTATGTGCGCTATCCAGGTCAAAAAGAAGGTGAAATTATTTCCATTACTTTAAAGTACACCCCTAGTGTAGTGGGTGATGGAACGCACAGTTTGAGACAACTAATCGAGCGTTGTCCTCGTGCTGGCCAATTAACACATTTGTATTTTCCTCGTCATACCCAAAAGCTGGATTGGATCCCTGAAGCCGGAACCGAATACCCGCTTGCTTTTGCCGGCAGTCATAGTCGCGGCTCTATTTTCCGCAATGGTAATCAATACATTACACCTGCGCTGACTCGTAAACTGGATGACATCCTAGCGGACGTTGATGGCTACTATTATGGACGTTTGGACATTAAGTTCGCTGACATAGAGTCCTTTATGGCGGGTGAGAAGTTTTCCATTTTAGAAATGAACGGTGCCAGTAGTGAAGCTACCCATATATGGGACAGAAATACCAAGCTTTTGGATATTTTTAGCACCTTATTAAAACAGTATCGGATCTTGTTTGATATTGGCGTGTTACAGAAAAAACGCGGAATTAAAACACCTACTATTCGTGCGTTATTAAAGGCATGGAGAGAGGAGAAAGCGTTGACACAACATTACCCAAGTACAGATTGATACCGTGAGCTCACGTTGACCCTCTCAATGAATTATCTAAAGAATAGTAAAATAGTAAAGGCAATCATTATGCATTCGGTGTTAAAGAAGACAGAGAACCAAGCGACTAATCAAGCTGTTCATTCGTCAGCGATTGAAGGCTGTCTAGAAGTACTTACTCAAGCGTCTCGCTGTCTAGATATGCTGGATGATGACGATTATAAAGCGTCAGTGAAGCCTTATGTTACCAGTTCTATTGGTGAGCACTTTCGTCATTGGTTGGATGTTTTTCAGGCAATATATCAAGCAGGTGTGGTGATTGATTATAACAAACGACGTCGAGGTCATGCGGTAGAAACATCACGATTGATTGCTCAAGCTGAAATCGCCGAGTTAACGGATTGGCTAATGAGCTTATCTGAAAAAGAACTTAAAAAAACCGTAAACCTAGTTACAGAGGTGGCGTTATCGCATACGCAGGCGTGTTTTATGTCGTCTACATTAGAACGTGAAATTACTTTTGCTGCCCTTCATGCTAATCATCATTTTGCGATGGTAAAAGTGACGGCAAATTTAATGAATAAGCCCATTGAAGCTGACTTTGGTATTGCACCAGCCACTGCTTCTTTTTTACGAGGCCAATAACGATGTGTTCCGTTTCTTGGTGTATTGACGATTCAGGCTACCAAATATTTTTCAATCGAGATGAGCAAAAAACACGTGCTCCCGCATTGCCACCACAATCTTTTTTTCAACAAGAGACACACGTTTTGATGCCAATCGATCCCGTTGGGCAAGGGAGCTGGATTAGCTTGAACGAATACGGATTGTCTTTGTGCTTGTTAAATAATTATCAGGGTACAAAACCAAAAGGTGAGCTCATTAGCCGGGGGCAATTGCTTAAACGGTTATCGAGTGAAGCGGATTTAGCACAAGTTGAAGCGCATTTTGGCACCCTTACTCTTGAGCAGTTTGCACCTTTTACCTTATTGGCGTTTGAGTTGGCGAATAGTAAGGTGCGGTCGTTTGAATGGGATGGAAAGCAGGCTTACATTAGCAATGCTGTATCGCCGCATTTTTCTTCTGCGGTGGCGTTAAACAGCGTATCAGAGTATCGACAATCGGTTTATGAACGTGAGTCAATGAAAAGCACCGAGGCTTTATTGGCGTTTCATTCTCAGCATCATCCAGAGCATTCGCACATGTCGGTTTGTATGCACCGAGAGGATGCCCAAACCGTTAGTTTTACGCGTATTCAAGTATCCAAAGACAGTATGAAAATGAATTATGTGCCGGGATCACCTTGTACTCATTTGTCACCACAAACGATGGCAGCCTTGGCATACCATCTACCCAACACTATTTCTTTAGTGAGTTAAGACTAGGAGCAGATATGACGCGTTTATTTATTTTTATGACTTTTTTCCTAAGCAGTATTGCTTATGCACAAGATGCTATTTATACCGGTTTTTTTAGCAATAAAGCACTTAACGGCTACGATACGGTGGCGTATTTTACGGATAATCAACCTGTCGAAGGGAATGCAAAATTTGTAACGGAATATAAGAACGCGGATTGGTATTTTGTGTCGCAACAACACTTAGATATGTTTTTGACGGAACCGGAAAAATACGCACCACAATATGGTGGTTATTGTGCTTGGGCTATTTCGGCACAAAATGACTTCGCTTCCTCGGATCCGACTCAGTGGGCAATTGTCGACGGTAAGCTCTATTTGAATTATGACCGTGACGTTAAAGAAAAGTGGGATATAGATCCGGCTTTACACATCCAACAAGCAGATGCCAACTGGCCAGCATTGATTAACAAATAAGGTTAAGAAAAATGAAAAAGTCATTATTAAAATATGTACCAACAGTGTTCATTGCTTTTGTTTTTGTGCAGTCATTGTTTTTTAAATTCACTGGATCTTATGAAACGGATTATATTTTTGGTGTATTAGGAGACTGGTCTGGATTGGCATTTTTCGGTGAATATGGGGGGTATATCATTGGAACAGCAGAATTAATTGCCGTAATTTTATTGTTCACTCGTATTCATGGTCTTGGCGCTTTGATGAGTTTTGGGATTATGTCAGGCGCGATTATCTTCCATTTATTCACGCCACTTGGTGTCGTTATGCCGGAATTTAACGAGGTAGGTGACATTGTTGGTAACGATGGTGGTTTGTTGTTTGGTATGGCGTGTTTGGTTTGGTTGAGCGCGGCTTTTTTATCAATCCGCGACCTAACAAACCGCCAGGGTACCTTATATAAAATCGCTGATAAAATAGTCAACCAAGGGGCTTAGTTATGGTAGACAGTCCTTTTCGTTTGCCCAGTCCTTTTCGTTTACCAAGAGTGACGCCATTTGGCGTCGGAGAATCTATTGTCGAATGGGCGACAGGGCTTGCTAAATTGGATCGACTGTACCAACAAAGACCCAGTAAGCAAACCAGCTTTGAGTTTATGCGTTACACCCTTGACGCGTTGAATATTGATTATTCCATTGCTAAGGGCAGCGTTGGGAATATTCCGCAAGACGGTCCTGTCGTGATTGTGGCAAATCATCCGCTTGGCGCTATTGAAGGCGTTGTACTGGCCGACTTGGTTGGGCGAGTGCGTCAAGACGTCAAAGTATTGGCTAATGAGTTGCTTAAGCGTTTGCCTGAAATCAGTGACTTGTTTATTGGTGTGGATGTCTTTGGCGGAAAGTCAGCGCAACGAACCAATGGTCAAGCGATTCGTGATGCACATCGACATCTTGCTAGCGGTGGCGTCTTGATTGTTTTCCCCGCGGGGGAAGTGTCGACTTACGCTAAACGAACTTCTTTTAAAAATGAGCGGACTTTGGCTGACATAGAATGGAGTCAGTCAGTGGCCAATTTTCTAAAGCGCAGCCAAGCCGTCACTGTTCCCATTTTTATTAATGGACAAAACAGTGCTTTGTTTTATCAAGCTGGCCGTGTTCATCCTTTGTTACGCACGGCCTTGCTGGGCAGAGAGCTATTGAATAAAAAGGCGTCGCGGATCGATATTTCTATTGGTAGTGCGATTCCTTTTTCAGAGTTGAGTCAATTTGAGAACAGTCAAAATCTAGTGAGTTATCTGCGTTTAAATACCTACTTGATGAGTCCTCAGCATGTCAAAGTAACGGCAAAGCGTAACGGAAGTGCGGATTTACCAATTATTGAGCCCATTGCTCCAGCCGTCTTAGACGAAGAAATTGCTAATCTACCCGATGACATGCTGTTGTTGGAGCAAGGTGAGTTCCGTGTGTATTGTGCGCCAACACAATCTATTCCTCAGTTAATACAGGAAATCGGCCGTATTCGAGAAGAAAACTTTCGAGCGGTGGGGGAAGGCAGCGGATTGGCCTGCGATTTAGACGAATACGATCTTTATTATCATCAACTTTTTGTTTGGCATAAAAGTAACAAAGAGGTTGTTGGTGCGTATCGTATGGGAATGGTGGATAAGCTCATCGCTGAACACGGTTTAGAGGGTTTGTATTCACGCAGCTTGTTTCATTATGACCAGGCTTTTATCGATACCTTGGATTATAGCCTTGAAATGGGGCGTTCGGTGGTTGCTGCCAAATACCAGCGTAACCTAAATTCCCTGCTGATGCTGTGGAAAGGCATTGCGACGTTTGCTCATAGAAACCCAAAATACACACATTTATTTGGCCCTGTGAGTATCAGTAATGACTATAGCCATGTGTCTCGCCAATTAATCGCAGCGACCTTGTCTATTCATCATTACGATAAAGAAAAAGCGGGCTTGGTGAGTGCTTCTACGCCGTTAAAAAGCAGCAGTGATATTTTCTGGAAACCTAATCTGTTAGCGGCGTTGACCACGGTTACTTTGTTGTCGAAAATATTGTCAAGAATGGAGCAGGGCAAAGGGTTACCTGTATTGATTCGTCAGTATTTAAAAATGAACGGTAAGTTGGTGTGTTTTAATGTAGACCCTGCTTTTCATGACTCACTGGATGGTTTAATTGTGGTCAATTTAAAAGACGTTCCCGTGTCAATTTTGGCCAAATACATGGGGCGTGCAGAGGCGGAAGCCTATTTAGCCGATACCAATTTGGCAGACTCTACCCTAGTAGGTGACAGTCCAGCAGATGAAAACTCTGTACTGTAAGTTGGCGAATCAAGATACATAATCACAGAAAGCCATGAGGGACGCTTATTTCGAACTGCGTGTGTTCATGTCTCGAATGGCTTTTATGACTTTATCTTGGTGCTGTAGATTAATTATGTGACCGGCCCCTTCAATCATTTCAATGCGTAGCTCGCTGTTTTCAAACAAATGGGTGGCGAATTCTGCATTTTTAGGATCGACTAAAGTGTCTTCAGTGCCTTGTAAAAGGCTAATTGGAGTGGTTAGTTTGGTCATTTTAGACTGGGCCAGTTTTAAGCTGTTGGTTAACTCTAATACTTCCGCATTGGAGTTATTCCATAGGTCCGGAATGATCAAGCTTGGCGTCCAATCCAATAGCGTATTATACCAACGTGCTTCCGCTAAAGACGGTTCTAAGTCTCCTGCCAAAATAACCACACCGCGTACAAAATTAGGATAATCGGCCGCTAAAATTGGCACTAAAGACCCGCCCAATGAGTGACCAACTAAGATGATTTTTTGTTCTCCATTATGTTGCCAAATATTTTTTAGCATCGGGCCGATCATATCGGATTGAATTTGTAATGCCGCTGGGAAGTTTCCGGAATGAATGGATTTACCCCAGCCAGGTCGATCTATCGCGATGATACGAAAACTGTTTTTAAATACATCATCTTGGAAGTAACGAGCAAAAGAAGACCAGTCACCAGGCGTGCCATGCACAAACACGACAGTATCTCTGGGTGTATTGCTCGGGTCGCTGTTCACATAGTGAAGTTTGAATTCACCTTTTGGGCCTTTCATATACAGTATATGGTTCTGAATGGTGCCCGGTGTATTCATGACCTGTTGAGCAATCTCTTCATTTTCTTCGATTTCTTCTGGCATCGAACAAGCGGTTAATGCCATAGCAAAAAAACCGATTAGACAGAGCGTCAGGTTGGAATGCACGGTGTTCAAAATCAATTTCACTGATTAGGCTCCAAAATGTAAAAATGGCCACTTTAACGATGGCTGGTGTATGGGAAAGCGTAATGCGTTTGCGAATGATTATACCTTTATAAGCACTAATAAGTGTTTATCATTTTGACGGATGATTAGGAGCCTTCTGTATTCACGCGTGACTGAGCGTCTTTTTACCTACTTATTTCTTTCACTCTCTTTATATTGATCTAAAGCAATGTTTTAAAGCGAAACTGCACTCATAATATTACCTTATAGTAAGCCTCAAATCGTTTGGGGCTTCGGTGGGCGTTAGATAATAAGAACACTCCGCAAGGAATACGTGTCTGCAAGCGTCTTTTTTCTCAGTCGAATGAATGGGTTTAAGTCATATGATTAACGAAACTGTAGTGGAATTATCGCGGTTTCAGTTTGCTCTCACTGTTATGTACCATTATTTGTTCGTCCCTTTGACATTAGGGATGGCTTTCTTACTGGCAATCATGGAATCGGTTTACGTGATTACTGGCAAACAAGTCTACAAAGACATGGTGAAGTTTTGGGGTAAACTGTTTGGTATTAACTTTGCGTTAGGTGTGACGACAGGTTTGACGATGGAGTTCCAGTTCGGAACAAACTGGTCTTACTATTCTCACTATGTTGGCGATATTTTTGGTGCGCCTTTGGCCATCGAAGGACTCATGGCTTTCTTCCTTGAATCCACATTGGTGGGCTTATTCTTCTTTGGCTGGGAACGTCTAAGTAAGTTAAAACATTTAATGGTGACATGGGGCGTGGCGTTAGGTTCTAACTTATCGGCATTGTGGATTTTGATTGCCAATGGTTGGATGCAAAACCCAGTCGGTTCAGAATTTAACTATGAAACCATGCGAATGGAATTAGTGGATTTTGGCGCTTTGATATTGAACCCAGTGGCGCAGGTGAAATTTGTTCACACGGTCTCTGCGGGTTACACCACAGGCGCGATGTTCGTTCTTGTTATTTCAAGCTACTACTTATTGAAAGGCCGTGATCTAGCGTTCGCTCGTCGTTCTTTTGCCATTGCTGCGGCGTTTGGCTTAGCGTCTATCTTGAGCGTTATTCTTTTGGGTGATGAATCAGGTTACGAGCTAGGCGAAGTTCAAAAAGTGAAATTGGCCGCGGTTGAAGCTGAATGGGAAACTCAGGAAGCTCCTGCAGATTTCACCTTAATAGGCTTCCCAAACCAAGAACTTGGGGAGACGGAGTACGCGATCAAAATTCCGGGCTTGATGGGACTCATTGCCACTCGCTCATTGGATAAAGAAGTTGCTGGGATCAAAGAGCTAAAAGAGCATAACCGTCAGCGTATTATTAACGGTATTTATGCGAACCAGCTGCTTGCACAACTTCGTAATGGTTCAACCGATCCATTAGTAAAAGAGAACTTTGAAAAAGTAAAAGACGACCTTGGTTACGGTTTGTTAGTAACGGCGTTTAATGAAGATATGAATAAAGTATCGTCAGAAGACATCGATATGGCGGTGGAGTACTCTATTCCAAACGTTGCGCCACTGTTCTTCGCTTTCCGGATCATGGTGGGTTGTGGTTTTGTGATGCTCTTCGTATTTGCGGCGGCTTTCTATCAAAATGCACGTCGACGTATTGGTCAAAATCCTCTTTTCTTGAAATTCATTATGGTGTGCTTGCCACTGCCTTGGATCGCGAATGAAGCGGGTTGGTTCGTTGCCGAATATGGCCGTCAACCTTGGGCAATTGGTGAAATATTACCTGTTCATGTTGCCGTATCTAGTTTAACGGCAACCGAAATTTGGATAACCATTGCAGGTTTCACTGTCTTGTACACCGCGTTCTTGATTGCCGAGATGTATTTGATGATTCGCTTTGCGAAGCAAGGACCTTCTAGTTTACACACGGGTCGTTATGCACTTGAACAAGAAACTGCTCAGTTAAAGCAGGAGGTATAAGATGGATTACGAACTATTAAAAGTCATTTGGTGGGTATTGATCGGTGTTCTACTGATTGGTTTTGCCGTGACTGACGGCTTTGATATGGGCGTCGGTAGCTTGTTGAAAGTGATTGGCGGTACAGACTCTGAACGTCGCATCATGATCAACTCGATTGCGCCCCATTGGGACGGCAACCAAGTATGGTTTATCACCGCCGGTGGTGCGTTATTCGCTGCTTGGCCTGTGGTTTACGCGACGTCTTTCTCTGGTTTCTATTTTGCGATGATGTTGGTGCTGGCGGCGTTGTTCTTTCGTCCAATTGGCTTTGACTACCGTTCTAAGTTAGAAAACTCAAAATGGCGTAATAGCTGGGATTGGGGCATTGTATTTGGTTCTGCTGTTCCACCTATCATTTTCGGTGTGGCGTTTGGTAACCTGTTACAAGGCGTACCGTTTGAATTTGATCAATACTTGCGTTCAACCTACACAGGTTCTTTCTTTGGCCTGCTGAACCCATTCGGCATTCTTTGTGGTCTGGTAAGCTTGATGATGCTGATGACACAAGGCGGCGCTTGGTTGCAAATGAAAACAGACGCAGAGTTGCATCGCAAAGCGTCTATGGCAACCGCAGTAACAGGAACCTTGGCAGCGGTTTTGTTCATTGTCGCTGGCATATGGTTGGCTTACGGCATCGATGGCTATGTGCTGACCAGTGTGATTGACGGTAATAAAGCGATGACACCCTTGATGAAAACAGCCGAAGTACAGCCGGGCGCATGGTTAGCAAACTATGACAAATTCCCAGCACTTATCTTGGCTCCACTTATCGGTATTGTTGGTATGTTATGCGCAGCATTGCTGGCGGTGATGAAGAAGGGCGCCTTGTCTTTCTTGAGTTCATCTCTGGGTATTGCCGGTATTATCGTCACAGCGGGTGGTTCTATGTTCCCATTCTTGATGCCTTCATCAAGCAATCCAAACATGAGTTTGACTATGTGGGACGCAACATCAAGTGAAAATACCATGATGATTATGTTTGTGGTGGCTTGTATCTTCGTTCCTATCGTTTTGCTTTATACCTTGTGGAGTTACTTCGTGATGTATGGTCGTTTGACCAAGAAACACGTAGAAGAAAACACGCATTCTCTGTATTGATGATTAGTTAGGTAGGGCTCGTTGAGCTCTACCTTAGAGGAATAAAATATGTGGTATTTTGCTTGGGTTCTTGGCGTTTTATTAGCCTGTTCTTTCGGTATTATTAACGCCGTTTGGTTAGAATTTAGTGGTTATGACGGTGAAGAGGAGCAACAGTAAACCCGATGGCGAAAAACAAGGAAGCAAAAGAGGCGCGTCGAGCTGGTCGAATTAAATCCCCTGAAGCGATATTCTTAGGGGAGTTAGCGAACCAGCAGTCATCTAAATATCGACTTGCTCAAGGCTTCGGTGTGTTGTTTGCGATGTCGTTAGTGCTTCAAGCGTGGGCATTGGCGGCGGTGTTTTCGGACATGGCGCTGCACCAGTCTTTTTCCTTGTCTCTTTTAACGGTAGGTTTATTTTCCCTGTTGTTGCGGGCTCTGGCCAACTTTGGCCGAGAACGCATTTGCACCAGCGCAAGCCGTGACATTCGTTACGGCTTGCGTCGTAAATTGGTGTCGCATCTTACTGAGTTGGGTCCCGCCCGCTTAAGAATAGAAGAAGATGCGGCACTGTCTACACGCGTTTATGAACAAGTTGATGCGTTAGATGATTTCTTTAGTCGCTATAAACCACAAGTGTTTATGGTGACCTTAATTCCCTGTGTGATTCTACTGTCTGTTGTTTCTGTGTCCTGGGTCGCTTTTTTCGTTTTTATGATGACGGCACCGCTGGTGATTATTTTTATGATTTTTGTGGGCCACAAAGCGGCTCAGGCCAATCGTCGTCAATTCAGTGTCTTGGCGATGTTATCGAATCAGTTTATGGATTTGAGCCAAGGCTTATCCGAATTAAAGCGCCTTAATCGCACTAGTGAAGCCAGAACTCGATTGTCAGAGAGTGCTGCGGCGTACCAAAAAACGACGATGAGTGTATTAGTGTTGGCCTTTTTATCCACGGCGACATTAGAGCTTTTTGCGTCGCTCTCGATTGCGATGATCGCTTTGTATCTTGGCTTAGGTCTATTAGAAATATTGCCGTGGCAAGTGGGGGAATCCCCTGTAACCTTGACTCAAGCTATGTTTTTACTATTGCTTGCCCCGGAGTTTTATTTGCCGTTGCGCCAGTTAGGGAATGACTACCACGCGAAGCAAAAAGCAGAAGCCGCCGCGACGGATTTATTGGAAATATTAAACACCGCAGTGGCAAGGTCTAATTCGGCTGAATCGACGGTTTCTAGTGACCAATCATCTGCTTCTGAAACAACGATTAATAAAACATCGAGCGAGAATCCATCTACTTTTATCGATTTCCAAAACCTAAGCTGGTGCGAAGAGGGGCGTTATCGATTAGCGCCGATTACCGCGAATATCAACAAAGGTGAGCGCGTCTGGATGAGCGGTGAATCTGGCGTCGGGAAATCCAGTTTATTACATCTTTTACTGGGCTTTGAGGAAGACTATCAAGGCCAGTTTTTGATTGAAGGAAACCCCTTTCATCAAGTTAGTTTGCCCGAGTGGCGAGCTAAATTAGCTTGGTTACCGCAAATCCCCGAATGGGTGAACGGCAGCATTCGTCGAAATTTGCTTTTAGGTCTTGGAAGTAGAGAGGGCGTCGAAGCACCGAGTGAAGAAGAATTACAAACTGCTTTAATGAAAAGCCAATGTGATGACTTTGTTCAGGCGTTGCCAGCAGGATTAGAAACCAAACTGACAGAGCTTGGCTCAGGATTATCTGGCGGACAAATGCAGCGCCTTTCTATCGCACGGGCGCTATTGTCGAAAGCGGATGTTTGGTTGCTCGACGAGCCATGTTCTGGTTTAGACAAAGAAACCGCGCAAGCGGTATTAGAGACTCTAGATCACGTATCAAAAGGAAAAACCTTACTGATCGTTAGTCATGACACGCATCCGATAGTGTGGGCAGACAAACACTGGGCGCTGACAAAAGAAGGTTTTGCATGAGCATTCGCGTAAAGAAAACCTCGCCGCTATCGCTTAAAAAACTGTTACTGGCAAACCCTTGGAGCTTTGTTATTCCCGTTATTTTGGGCGTGGTTGCCAGCTTGGCAGGCGTGGCACTATTGGGCATTTCTGGCTGGTTTATTTCGGCGGCGGGCTTAGCGACAACAATGGGCGTTGGCCTCATCTTTAATTACTTAACACCCGGCGCGATTGTTCGTTTTATGGCGATACTCCGCACCTCCGGACGCTATGGCGAACAAGTCACAGCTCACAATCACTTATTGGGTTTACTGCGTATTTTACGCCTTTGGGTATGGGATCAGCGTGTCGCGAAAGACCCAGCAAATTTACACGAACAAAGCCGTGGTGATTTATTACAGCGCTTAGTCAGTGATCTTGATCAGATTATCCGTTGGCCATTAGTGGTTTTTCTGCCTTGGATTTATGCGTTACTGAGCTATGTTGCGGTGTCGGTTTTGGCCTATTTTATTTTACCTGCATTGCTGTGGCCATTAGCGATTGCAGCCGTGTTTCATGTCTTCATTGTGCCGTATGTGTGTGGGTATTTTGCTAGTCACTCCGTACACGTAGGGCAGATTCTCGGTGTGCATCGTCGTAGTCGTTTTGTCAGCCTGTTCTCCGCGTTGATTACTTTAACCATTCGTGGTCATTGGAAAGATTACGCGCAACGCCTTAATCAACTAGACGAACGTCAAAGACAGACGGAAATTCGTATCCAGCAAGCGGTGAGTACAGGGCGGTTACTGGCCTATGTTGTGACCATTATGTTGTTCGTCAGCAGCTTTTATTTGCTCAGTGATTATCAAGAAGGCCTTAACCTAGAAAATACGGGCCGTTGGATGCTGGTGGACGGCGTGCAGGGTACTTGGGTCATTGGCTTCATGTTGTCTTTATTAGCGGTCAATGAATTGGTTTTGCCATTAGTGCAATCCTTTGTGGCGCAAGGGCAGTCACAAGTAGGCTTGCGCCGGTTGAATCAACTCCATCAAGAACCCAATCACCAACCTGACAATAAAATTAATACAATCCAACGGATGAAATTTACCCACTGGCGCGGCTTTCATGCGTCTAGCGGCATGGGCAACCAGGCTATCGACTTTCAAGTCGAAGCAGGCGATACCGTTTGGATACGAGGTATGAGCGGATCAGGTAAATCAACATTATTAGCCGCTATCGCCGGTGATTGTTTATCATCTGGTGAAGCCTTAATGAATGGCGAAAAATGCGATGTATACAGCAATTCGTCCTATCAATCGCAATTGAGCTACCTGCCTCAATCACCGTATATCTTTCAACAAAGCATTGCGGCCAACCTACTGCTTGGCGATCCTAACGCGACGGACACTCAGTTATGGTCAGTATTAAAAGCGGTTGCCCTAGCCGAATGGGCAAAAAGCCTACCAAACGGCTTGGAAACCTTACTCAGCTCCCAAGGCCGCAACCTTTCTGGCGGACAACGTAAACGCCTCGCGTTGGCGCGCCTACTGCTAAGACAATCTCCCGTCTTACTGCTAGATGAACCATTCGACGGTTTGGACAAAGCCACCATAGAAACGATTTGTCACTCACTACAGAACGACTACAAACCGGATATCTTAATCCTAGTCAGCCACGTTGGGAGTCGCCTCGGCGACGACGCGAGAGTCATAGAGCTGTAGCTTTATGACTCCGTAGCTAATCGTAGGGCGTGATGAGGGAGGTACGACCGTGATCCGCCGTTGAAAGCGAAGCTTTCATTGTAGGTCGCGGCTTTAGCCCGAGGTGGAATTTAGGTTCCATTCAAACGCTTTGTATTCCCGACCTTTTTTCCGCTCTGCTGAGCGGGTAACTTTTTCCAAACGACGCAAAAGTAACCAAAAGGTCTCTTTAAGATCTTTAATGCCTGATTTCTTTCATAAGCGCATGATTGCTACCTACGCTCGTTATATCGTAAGGCATAGATTGGCCTTGCTGTTCGAGAAAATCTTTCTGTTAATGACCTTGAAACGCCATAAGGTCGCGCAACTTCGTCGCGTCGAACGGACTTCACCAGTGATGCTGTTTTTCGTAGGGCGTGATGAGGGAGGTACGACCGTGATCCGCCGTTGAAAGCGAAGCTTTCATTGTAGGTCACGGCTTTAGCCCGACGTGGAATTTAGGTTCCATTCAAACGCTTTGTATTCCCGACCTCTTTTTCGCACTTTAATTCAGGGAAAAGCTGAGCGGGTAACTTTTTTAAAGCGCCCAAAAACTTCAGTTTAAAGGAAAGCAAAAATTCGCTTTAAGATCTTTAATGCCTGATTTTCGTCATAGGAGCATGATTGTTGCCTACGCTCGTTATATCGTAAGGCATAGATTGTTCAATTGGTGGGAGATAGACCGTAAAAAACTGACCCTGAAACGCCATAAAGTCGTGCAATCAGGATTGCGTCGAACGGACTTCATCCTAGCTAATCGTAGGGCATCATGAGCGCAGCGTAATGTGCCGCTGAAAGCGACGCTTTCTTGGTTGAGGATTCTTGACAAGCCCCAAAATACCTATCAATATGATAGGTATTAACTCAATGGATGAGTGACATGAAAAAGAATAATCCACAAGGAACCGTGGTGTTTACTCTTAGTGAATATGCAGCGCGAAAAATCATTAATGATCTAGCAGAAAATCATACCAATCGAATCCGTTGGAGTAAGCATATCAAAGAGAGAATGCTGGAACGTGGTG